>NZ_JAHKRL010000339.1 GCF_019396405.1 Nonomuraea rhizosphaerae
GCGGCCCCGTGCGATGTCGCACGGGGCCGCTCGTCTCGCCGGGTCAGACGGACAGGATCTTCCGCAGGAACCGCCCCGTGTGGCTGGCGTCCACCAGCGCGATCTCCTCCGGCGTGCCCGCGGCGACCAGCGTGCCTCCCCGGGACCCGCCCTCGGGCCCCATGTCGATCACCCAGTCGGCCGTCTTGATGACGTCGAGGTTGTGCTCGATGACGATCACCGTGTTGCCGCCGTCCACCAGCCGCCCGAGGACGCCGAGCAGGCGCCGGATGTCCTCGAAGTGCAGCCCGGTCGTCGGCTCGTCGAGCACATAGATCGTCCGCCCGGTCTGCCGCCGCTGCAGCTCGGAGGCCAGCTTGACGCGCTGCGCCTCGCCTCCGGACAGCGTGGTGGCGGGCTGGCCGAGCCGCACGTACCCGAGGCCGACGTCGTTGAGCGTCTGCAGGTGGCGCTTGATCGCCGGGATCGCGTCGAAGAAGGCGAGCGCCTCCTCGATCGGCATGTCGAGCACCTCGGAGATGGTCCTGCCCTTGTAGTGGACCTCCAGCGTCTCCCGGTTGTAGCGGGCGCCGTGGCAGACCTCGCAGGGGACGTACACGTCGGGCAGGAAGTTCATCTCGATCTTGATGGTGCCGTCGCCGGCGCACGCCTCGCAGCGCCCGCCCTTGACGTTGAAGCTGAAGCGCCCCGGCTGGTAGCCGCGCACCTTGGCCTCGGTCGTGGCGGCGAACAGCTTGCGCACGTGGTCGAACACGCCCGTGTAGGTGGCCGGGTTGGAGCGCGGGGTGCGCCCGATCGGCGACTGGTCGACGTGGACGACCTTGTCGACCTGGTCCATGCCGTTGATGCGGGAGTGGCGGCCCGGCACGGTGCGGGCGCCGTTGAGCTCCTTGGCCAGCGCGTTGTAGAGGATGTCGTTGACGAGCGTGGACTTGCCCGACCCCGACACCCCGGTCACCGCCGTGAACATCCCGAGCGGGAACTCGATGTCGACGCCCTTGAGGTTGTGCTCGCGCGCGCCCTTGACGGTGATCTGCCGCTTCTTGTCGCGCTTGCGGCGCTTGGCGGGGATGACGATGCTCCGGCGCCCGGACAGGTACTGCCCGGTCATCGACTC
The DNA here is from genome assembly GCF_019396405.1 of Nonomuraea rhizosphaerae. Lineage (GTDB taxonomy): Bacteria > Actinomycetota > Actinomycetes > Streptosporangiales > Streptosporangiaceae > Nonomuraea > Nonomuraea rhizosphaerae. Next base: position 1,118 of record NZ_JAHKRL010000339.1, read on the forward strand.
CTCGCTGGTCAGCAGGTCCTTCACGGTGCCGGAGACGACGACCTGGCCGCCGTGCTCGCCCGCGCCGGGACCGATGTCGACCACCCAGTCGGCGGCGGCGATCGTGTCCTCGTCGTGCTCGACGACGATCAGCGTGTTGCCCATGTCGCGCAGCCTGACGAGCGTGTCGAGCAGCCGCATGTTGTCGCGCTGGTGCAGGCCGATCGACGGCTCGTCCAGCACGTACAGGACACCCACCAGGCCGGAGCCGATCTGCGTGGCCAGGCGGATGCGCTGCGCCTCGCCGCCCGCCAGGGTCGCGGCGGCGCGGTCCATGGTCAGGTAGTCGAGCCCGACGTCGAGCAGGAACCCCAGCCGGGCGTTGATCTCCTTGACCACCTGCTCGGCGATGTGCATGTCGCGGTCGGACAGCTTCAGCTCGCCCAGGAACTTGGCGCACTCGCCGATCGACATGGCGGCGACGTCGGCGATCGAGCGCTCGGAGACGGTCACGGCGAGCGTGATCGGCTTGAGCCTGGCCCCGTTGCAGGCGGGGCAGGGGATCTCGCGCATGTAGCCCTCGAACCGCTCACGGGTCGAGTCGCTCTCGGCTTCGACGTGCCTGCGCTGCACCCACGGGATGACGCCCTCGTAGGTCGTGTAGTAGGAGCGCTGCCTGCCGTAGCGGTTGCTGTAGCGGACGTGCACCTGCTCGTCGTGGCCGAACAGCAGTGACTTCTGCGCCGCCTTGGCCAGCTTCTCCCACGGCGTGTCGAGGGTGAAGCCCATGGTGTGGCCGAGCGCCTCGACGAGCCGGACGAAGTATTCGCTGGTGTGGCCGCCCGACCACGGGTGCAGCGCGCCGTCGCGCAGCGTGGCCTCGGGATCGGGGACGACCAGCTCGGGGTCGACCTCCATCTTGGTGCCCAGGCCGGTGCACTCGGGGCAGGCGCCGAAGGGCGAGTTGAAGGAGAACGAGCGCGGCTCCAGCTCCTCGAACGACAGGTCGTCGTAGGGGCAGTAGAGGTGCTCGGAGTAGAAGCGCTCGCGGTTGGGGTCGTCCTCGGGCAGGTCGACGAACTCCAGCGTGATCGTGCCGCCGGACAGCTGCAACGCGGTCTCGACCGAGTCGGTGAGCCGCCGGCGCGACGACTCCTTCACCGACAGGCGGTCGACGATGACCTCGATGTCGTGCTTCTCCTGCTTCTTCAGCGCGGGCGGCTCCTCCAGCCGCACGATGACGCCGTCGACCCGCGCCCGGGCGAAGCCCTTGGTCTGCAGCTCGCGGAACAGCTCGGCGTACTCCCCCTTGCGCCCCCTGACGACCGGCGCGAGCACCTGGAACCGGGTGCCCTCCTCAAGGTCCATCACGCGGTCGACGATCTGCTGCGGCATCTGCCGGGCGATCGGCCGCGCGCACACCGGGCAGTGGGGCTTGCCGATGCGCGCCCACAGCAGCCTCAGGTAGTCGTAGACCTCGGTGATCGTGCCGACGGTGGAGCGGGGGTTCTTGTTGGTGGCCTTCTGGTCGATCGACACCGCGGGCGACAGGCCCTCGATGAAGTCGACATCCGGCTTGTCCATCTGGCCGAGGAACTGGCGCGCGTACGCCGACAGCGACTCGACGTAGCGCCGCTGCCCCTCGGCGAAGATCGTGTCGAAGGCAAGGCTCGACTTGCCCGAGCCGGACAGGCCGGTGAAAACGATCAGAGAGTCTCGCGGGAGGTCCAGCGAGACGTCCTTGAGGTTGTGTTCACGTGCACCACGCACGATCAGGCGGTCTGCCACGGCGATCCCGGATGTCGAAAGAGGCGGATAGGTCCACGGGGGATGGTAGACGGGGGCTCCGACAATTTCGGCGGCCCTCACGCCTGCCCCCGAAAATCCGTCGCTACCAGGTTACGGCCTACTCCCACCCCCGCAGGAGGCCTTTGGAAGTCAACGCCCTGACCTGCGATTTTATTGCCAAAGCCCCGCAATGATGAAATATCGCGACATGACGGCACTAGTCGCACTACGCAGTGAGCTGGCCGACGCGACCGCCCGATTCCTCGCCACGGCGGCGTCCCTGACCGGCGACGAGATCGCCGCCCCCTCCGCCCTGCCCGGCTGGTCAAGGGGCCACGTCCTCGCCCACGTCGCGAGCAACGCCGGCAGTCACGTCAACCTTCTCACCTGGGCCAGGACCGGCGTCCGCACCCCGCAGTACCCGTCGGTCGAGGCCAGGGCGGCGGACATCGAGGCGGCCGCCTCCCGCACCCCTGCCGCGCACCTGTCCGAGCTCCGCTCCGGCGCCGCCCGCCTGGCCGCCGCGATCGACTCCCTGCCGGCGCCCGCATGGCGCGCGACGGTCGAGGGGATGCGCCCGCCTCCCCACCCCGCCTGGTACGTCCTGGTACGGAGACTGCGCGAGGTGGAGATCCACCACGTGGATTTGGACGCGGGGTACGGCCCGCCGGACTGGCCGCGGGCGTTCGTCCGCCGCGAACTGCACGACTGCCTGCGATCGTGGCCGCACACCCGGAGCACGATCAGCGCGATCACCGTCCTCGACAACCCGGTGCCCGCGAGCGGCTCCCCCGCCGCCGCATACCCCGCCACCACGTCCCCCGCGGACGACCGCCCCGTGGACAAGCGCCCCGCCGCCGCGTCCATGACGGGCCGCGATGGGGACGGCCGGCGGACGTGGACCGGTCTCGGCCCCGGTCCCGCCGTCGAGGGCGACGCGTCCGATCTCCTGGCATGGCTGACCGGCAGATCCGGCGGCGAGGGCGTTAGGGTGGTGTCGGCGGGGCGGCCGGCCCCGCCGGTTCCCGTGGCACCGCCCTGGCTGACGATGCCCGCCCCCGCCGATCTGCCCGCGACGCCCCCGAAGGACTATCCATGACCTACACAGGTGACGTCCAGGTCGGCGGTCCCGCCGACGTCCGCGAGCTGCCGAAGCTTTCGATCTGCAAACTGGCCGTCGGCCCCTACGACAACAACGCCTACCTGCTGCGCTGCACCGACACCGGCGACGGCGTGCTCATCGACGCCGCCGCGGAGGCCGACCGCCTGCTGGCGCTCATGTCCGACCGCCCGATCAGCGCGATCATCACCACCCACCAGCACGGCGACCACTGGCAGGGCCTCGAACAGGTGGCCAAGGTCACCGGCGCCCAGCTCATCGCCCACCCGCTCGACGCGCCCGCCCTGCCGCTCCCGGTGGACCGCGAGGTCGAGCACGGCGACCGGATCGCGGTCGGCGTGGTCAGCCTCGAGGTGATCCACCTGCGCGGCCACACGCCGGGGTCGATCGCGCTGCTGTACGACGGCGGCGACGGGGACAAGCACCTGTTCACGGGCGACTCACTGTTCCCGGGTGGCGTGGGCAACACGCAGAAGGACCCGCAGCGCTTCGAGCAGCTGTACGGGGACGTGGTGGAGCGCATCTTCGACCGGCTGCCGGACGACACGTGGGTGTACCCGGGCCACGGCAAGGACACCACCCTGGGCGCCGAGCGCCCGTCCCTCCCGGAGTGGAAGGCCAGAGGCTGGTAGCGACGACCACGGCCCCTTGACGCATTCCGACACCGGGCAGGCCCTCAACGCGCCCGCTCGCGGGCGCCGGGGCCTCCGCCCTCGCGGCATGCACAGGGGCCTCCGCCCTTGCAGACGCCGGGGCCTGCGCCCCGAACCGGCCGGGCGCGTGGATCACGCGCCCCCGGCCTCACCGCCCGGCCAGCACCCGGGCGATCCGCTGCGCCGCCAGCGCCGGGTCGTCGGCGAGGCCCACGACCTCGCCCCACGACCACCGGTAGAACCAGCCCTCCGACATCGGCACGCAGTCGACGGTCTCGGCCAGCATCACCGTGTCGGGGTCGCTCACCCGCAACGCCGGCGGGTAGGGGTGCAGGGTCGCCGTCAGCCCGTGCAGCTCCAGCTCCCGGGCCAGCTTCGCGAGGAAGTACGTACGCGTGTGCTCGCGCGGCATGGCCGGCATAAGCTCCATCACCACCCGATCCGACGACTGCGACGACGGGGGAAGACCTCAGTTGCCGATGCGCTCGGCTTCCTTGCGCTGCTCGCGCTTGTAGAACAGCACCCGCAGCGGGATCGCCGCCACGAGCGAGATCTGCATGGTGGCGCCGATCTTGATGGGCCAGTCGCCGCCCTCGGGGAAGGCCACCCAGAACGTCAGGAACGCCACGTTGATCATGATCCAGCCGAGGACGCCCACGGCGAGCTGCCCCTTGGGCTTGGGGTACTCGATCCGGCTCACCATCAGCCAGGCCACGCCGAGCACGGCCAGCAGCGCGTAGATGCTCGGCTGGAACAGCATCACGATCGAGATGACGGTCATGGCGCCCATCGGGATGGGCAGGCCCATGAAGTCGCCGCTCTTGGTCTTGACGCAGGCGAACCGCGCCAGCCGGACGACGCCGGCGACGAGCACGGCGGCCGCGGCGGCGAGCACCGCGGTGAAGGGCACCTTGTCGGTGAAACCACCCCAGATCACGACCATGAACGCGGGCGCGAACCCGAAGCTGATCACGTCGGCGAGGTTGTCGAGCTCCGCGCCCATCGCCGAGGCGCGGAAGCGCCGCGCGACCAGGCCGTCGAACAGGTCGCAGGTGGCTCCGATGAGCAGCAGCACCACGGCCGTCGCGAAGTAGCTGGGCGCGGGCGTGAAGTCGCCGCCGGCCTTGAGTGACTGGATGGCCGACGAGGCCAGGACGCACACCGCGAGGAATCCGCAGATGGCGTTGCCCAGCGAGAGCGAGTCGGCCGCGGAAAGGCGGAACGCCTTGCCGACCGGACCTCGAGGCTCTTCGTCTTCCGCCTGCCAGCTACCGGCGTCAGCCGCGGTCAATTCTGGTCACCCCCGCAACCGTCTTCTCCCCCACGGACACCGCGGGGGAGATCCCTTCGGGAAGGTAGATGTCGACCCGCGAACCGAACCTGATGAGTCCGATCCGCTCGGTCTGCGAGACCTTGGCCCCTGCGCTCAGGTACGGCACGATCCTGCGCGCCACCGCGCCCGCGATCTGCACCATCTCGACGTCGCCGAGCGCCGTCGCGAAATGCCACACCACGCGTTCGTTCTGGTCGCTGTCCTTGTTGAAAGCCGGCAGGAACCCACCCGGCACATGCTGCACGGATGTGACATTTCCCGCAAGAGGGGCCCTGTTGACGTGCACGTTCAGGGGGCTCATGAAGATCGCGACGCGGGTGCGGCCGTCGGCGCGCTGGTCGATGCTCTGCACGACGCCGTCGGCCGGCGACAGGATCCGCCCCTCGCCCGGCGTGCGGTCAGGGTCGCGGAAGAACCAGAACATGGCACCGGTGAGAGCGCCCAGCGGCAGGGCCGCCAGCGCCCATCGACGGTCCCGGCGCGTCAGCAGCGCGGTGGTGGCCGCGGCGGCCACCGTCGGGAAGAGCCACGGGGACACCCCGCGCGCGAGCCGTACGCGGCCCGTCTTTGCAGAATCGTCTGACACGTACAACCTTCGATGGTGACTGGACTGGGCGCTTCGCCGTGAGGTTACGGAGCCAGCAACTATTACACGGCGCAACTACTCAAGCAAAGCGCCTCGAAAGCCATTTAGCTAGCCCTGCTGGGTTCCTCGCCCTGGCGTGCGTCGACGCGGGCTTTGATCAGGCTGGCCACGGTGGTGATGACCATGGTGGCGCCGATGATCGTGAGCGACACCCAGATGGGAATCTCGGGCGCCCAGGCGACCCCGCCGGCATGCAGAGCCTCCATTATCAGTTTAACCCCGATGAAGCCCAGGATGAACGCGAGTCCGTAACTGATGTAGACCAGCCGTTGGAGCAGGCCGCCGAGCAGGAAGTACAGCTGACGGAGCCCCATCAGCGCGAAAGCGTTGGCCGTGAACACCACGAACGGGTCCTTGGTGAGCCCGAAGATGGCCGGGATGGAGTCGAGCGCGAACAGCAGGTCGGTGCTGCCGATCGCGACCATCACGATCAGCATCGGGGTGACCATCAGCCGCCCGTCGATCTTGACGGTGACCTTGGACCCGACGTATCCCTCGGTCGTGGGGAAGGCCTTGCGCACCCAGCGGAGCAGGATGTTCTCGTTGAACTCCTCCTCCTCGCCCTTGAGGTGCTGGCGGACCAGGTTGACCGCGGTGTAGACGAGGAAGGCGCCGAAGACGTAGAACAGCCAGCTGAAGCGCTCAAGGGCGGCCGCGCCGAGCGCGATGAAGATGCCGCGCATGACCAGCGCGAGCAGGATGCCGACGAGCAGCACCTTGTGCTGGTACGCCTTGGGCACCGCGAACCGGCTCATGATGATGAAGAAGATGAACAGGTTGTCGACGCTCAAACTGTATTCAGTGATGTACCCGGCGAAGAACTCCCCGGCCTTGTCGCCGCCGAACGTGGCCCACAACACGCCCCCGAAGACAACGGCGAGCGCGACGTAGAACGAGACCCAGTATCCCGCCTGCTTCAGCGAGAACTCCCGGGCCTCACCCCGGTCGACGATCCACAGATCAATGGCGAGGACAACCAGCAGGCCGCCTATGACGGCGATCCAGGCCCACACGGGTACGGTCACGTCAAACCTCCGGCACGCAACAAAAGACTGCCGGAGGTCTCTCCCGCCCGCTGAACAAGCGGACCGGCAGCCCCGGGGGCCCCGTGGAGCGGGGCTACACCGTGATGACGAGGCTGCCGCGAAGGGATACTCCCCTCCCTTGACGCACGCAGTATACGAGAACGCGTAAGCCTCGCCTAATCATCCTTGCGGGATTTGCCGATCGTAAACATCCAGCACGCTTTCGACAGCTTCGTTCTGCCCGGGCAGTTCGCCGCCGCGCCGGGCCGCGGCCGCCGCCAGCCTCTCCGCCTCGGCCGGGTCGCCGGTCACCTTCCGCACGGCGGACCGCAGCGCTTCCGCATCCCCGTACGGGACCAGGATCCCGGCCCCGGCCAGCAGATCGGGCACCCCGCCGACGGCCGTCGCGATCACCGGACGGCCGCACATGAGGGTCTCGCTGAGGCTGAGCGGCTGGCCCTCCCACCTGCTCGGCCACACCACGACGGTGGCGGCGGCCAGCAGGTCGGGCACGTCGTCGCGGTTGCCGAGGAGCGTCACGGGCAGCCGTTCGTCGTCGATCCTGCGCCGCATCTCGTCGAACAGCGGCCCCTCCCCCGCCACCACGAACAACGGCGTCGTCCCCACATCCCCGTCGCCCGACCCTTGAACCTCCCCCGCCGGGTGCCCACCGACCGGTCCGCGTGCCTTTCCTCCCGCATCCCCGCCTGCCTCCGACATCGCGTCCCCGGAAACCAGGCCGTCCGGCCCGGCCTCCCAGGGCCCGCGGGCGGCGTCGAGCAGCGTCTCGTACCCCTTCTGCTGAGCCAGCCTGGCGACCGTGAGCACGATCGGCCGCTCCCCCGCCTTCAACTCGTCCCTGATCTCCCGGGGCGAGCGCCGCGCGGGCCGGGGCACCGGCGCGGGCACCACGGCCGCCCGGACGTCGCGCGCGCCCAGCTCCCGCATCCGCTCCCCCAGGTCGGGCGAGACGACCAGCACGTGGCCTGCCGTCCTGGCGACGACACGTTCGAGCACGCCGTACACGAACCCGATCAGCCCGCCCGCGGTGAGGGCGTTGTGCAGCGTCACCACGAGCGGCACTCGGCGGGGCACGGCCAGCCCGGCCAGCGCCCCGGCCCGCAGCCCGTGCGCGTGCACCACGTCGGCGTCCCTGGTGACGCGCCGGAGCGTCAGCGCGGCCCGCGCGTCGTTGACCGGGTGCGGCCGGTCCGAGACCGTCACCTCCACGAACCGGGCCCCGGCCGCGCCGAACCCGAACCGCTCCTCGACGCTCCGCGGCCCGGCCACCACCACCCGGTGCCCGCGCGCCACGAGCCCTTCGGTGAGCATGCGGACGTGCCGCCCGGTGCCGCCGGACGTGGTGCCCAGCACGAATGCCACCCGCACAGCCAACTCCTCACTCCCACAGCTCCCGGCGACGAAGACGTCCCCCGCACAACCCGCCCGGCTCACTCCTCGCCCCGGCCGCCGCGCCTGAGCGACCCGGCCACCGTACGCGCCGCCGGCCGATCCAGCAGCGCCATCACCGCCCCGCCCACCCCTGAGGCCGCCAGCGCCGCCAGCACGGTGACCCCCAGGTTCGCCCCGATCCCCTCCGCGTCGAGCGCGGCCACCACCGCGGCCCCCGACAGGTATCCCGCCCCGGCCCCGGCCAGTGCCGCCACCGCGGCCCGGCCCAGCCCGGCGACCGCCGCCCGCCCCCGGGCCCGCACCACCGACCCGAGCAGCAGCAGCCCGCCCGCCGTCATCCCGGCGGTCATCCCGAGCGCCATCCCGCCGATCTTCCAGTCGTGCGCGAACGCCAGCGCGAACCCGGTCTGCGCCACCATCACGACCCCCCACCCCGCCACGGTCCCGACGGCGGCGGCCCGGCCGCGCCCGGCCGCGTACAGCACCCGGGTAAGGTGCGCGATCAGCCCGTATCCGATCAGACCGGGCGCGAACAGCGCGATCGCCCGCGCGAGGGAGTGCGCGGGCACGTCGCTCTTGGCCCCGAGGAACACCACGGCCCCGGGCGAGGACGCCGCCGCCAGCACCCCGGCCGCCAGCCCCGACACCAGCACCACCGCGCACGTCGTGCGGGCCGCGAGGGAGGCGAAGGCGTCCGGGTCGGCGGCCTGCGCCGACAGCCGCGGGAAGGCGCTGGTGGCGATGGGCACGGCCAGCACGGCGTAGGGGACGAGGTAGATGGCCCAGGCGTAGTTGTAGGCCATGATCGCGCCGTTGCCGATCTCGTAGTTGGACAGCACGATCACCACGATCATGGCGGCCTGCTGGGCGAGCAGCGCCGCGATCCCGGCCAGCGCGAGGGCCCGCACCCGCTGCGCCACCCCTTCGGGGAAGCGCAGGGTGGGCCGCCATCGCAGCCCGAGCCCGGCGACGGGCCGGATCACGGCCACGACCAGGGACAGCACGCCCAGGCTGGTGCCGACGGACAGCGCCAGCTCGGCGGGCCGCGGCACCCGGGCCGGGTCGATCACGCCCTGGCTGAGCGGCACGAACGCCAGGTAGGCCGCGATCACCACGAGACTGGACACCAGCGGCGCGACCGCGGGACCGGTGAAGCGGTGGTGCGACTGCAGCACCCCGTACAGGACGACCGCGATCCCGTACAGCGGGATCTGCGGCGCGAAGACGACCAGCATGCGGGTGGCGACGGCGCTCACCGCGGCGGCGTCGCAGCCGGGGACGGCGCCGAAGAACAGGCCGATGATCGGCCCGGCGAGCAGCGCGGTCAGCGCGCCCAGCGGCACCAGCGCCACGATCACCCAGGTCAGCAACGCGGAGGAGATGCGGGAGACCTGCTCGCGGGAGACCCCGGCCAGGACGGGCACCACCATCCCGGCAAGGGCGCCGCCGGCGACGACCTCGAAGACGATGTTGGGGATCTGGTTGGCGGTGGCGTAGGCGGTGGACAGGCACTTGGTGCCCGCCGTCTGGGCGAACGCGTACTGCTTGGCGAAGCCCGCCACCCGCGCCAGCACCGTGATCGCCCCGATGAGCACGGCGCCGCCCGCGACTCCCCTGACGAGCCGCTCCCTGACCTTCACGCGAACATCCTGGCAGGTGGCACCGACATTCAGACGGGCCGGCGACCGAGCATGTCGAGCCGGTTCAGCACCGGGTTGCCCGCGATGACCTTGGTGAAGCTGACCTTCTCGGAGGCGGCGGTCAGCGCCGCCACGGTGCCGAGCAGCGCGAACCTCCCGGGCCGCCCCAGCCGGGTCACGGCGGCCAGCCCGAGCAGCGCGCCCAGCGCGTTGGCCCCCGCGTCGCCGAGCATCGCCCGCTCGCCCAGGTCGTCGGGCAGCAGCGCCGCCGCCGCGCCCAGCGGGACGGCGGCCAGCGCGGCGCTCACCGGCGCGTCGCGGAGGAGTGAGGCCGCCAGCAGCGGGCCGCCGGTGAGCAGCCCGACCTTGATCGCCCGGCCGGGCCGCAGGTCGAAGAGGTTGGCGAGGTTGGCGGTGCCGGCGATGGCCGCGCCGTTGACGAGCGTGTCCACCGGCCCCTGGGAGACGAGCGCGGCGGCGCCGAGCCCGGTCGCGCCGATGCCGAGGATCTTCACCGCTCCGCTGGTCACCTCGCCGCGGGCCAGCGCGGTCAGGTGTCCCTTGAAGCCCTTGGACTTGGTGGTGCCGTAGAGGTCGTCGTAGGCGCCCAGCGCTCCGCTGCCCACGCCGGCCAGCAGCGCGGCGGCCCGTACGCGGCCGGGAAGCCCGGGAGCGAGCGCCGCCGCGACACCGGAGCCGGCCACGAACGCGGGCCCCTCCAGCAGCGTGATCGGCTCGCCGCGATGGTTGGTGCGGGTCCAGCGGCCCGGCTCCTTCTCGTCGGCGAGCGGCGCCGTGCGCGCGGCCGCGCGGGTGAAGGCGGTGTACGCGGCGCGGGCGGCGGCTGCGCCGATCGCGGCGCCGGCGAGGGCGTAGAGGAGGCCACGGGCCATGTCAGCTCCCTGACGGAGTGGGGGACGGCGTCGCGCTGGGCGACGGGGGATGGAACAGCGTGGCCCCGGGGCCGATGCCGTACTGGCCGGCGCGCCCGGCGAGCTGCTCGCGCAGGGCCTCGACGATCACGACCAGGCCCGCGGGCATGTCGGGCGTGTCGACGCTGGAGACCTGCTTGGCGACCTCGCTGTTGTCGCGCAACGCGCTGATGACGCCGCCGGGCGCCGCGGCGGTGGTGGCGCCACCGGTCATCACGACGCCCTTGCTCCCGGCGTCGAGCCCGCCGGCGAGCGAGACCAGCGCGCCCGCCTGGGCCTCGGCGTTCTCCCCCTCGTACGGCTTCTCCGGGGCGAACATCACGGCCAGCGTGGCCCGCTTCGACGGGTCCTCCTCGATGCTGAGGAAGCCTCCCTCCTCGAAGCCGGTGAGCACTCCGTCGGTGGTCGGGTTGGCCGTGCTGGCCTGACCCTCGTCGCGGGTCACGAGGGTGGCGGCCAGCAGGGTGGCGGCCTTCTCGTACGGGCCGGCCTCCACCGGGTAGGGCAGGCCCTCGGGCTTGAGCTGGGTGGCGAGGCCGTCGATCACGCCCTGCTGCTTGACGTCGACGAACTTGTCCGTCAGCAGGACCCGGCCGGTGACCATGGCGCCGGCCTGCTCCAGCACCTGCTGCCCGGCCTCGCGGTAGCTGGTGCTGGAGCCGGGCGCCTCGATCAGGACGACGTGCTGGCCGGTCAGCTCCCCGGCGACGAGTTGCGGGGTGAGCCCGGAGATGTAGGCGTCGTTGCCGTCCTCCCGTCCGCGCAGCGAGTCGATCTGAGCGCGGTAGTCGGCGTTCGCCTTGATCATCTCGTTGCTGGTACGCCTGGCCACCTCGATGGCGGGCGACTGGAGCAGCGTGGTCCCCATCACGATGCCTACGGCCAGGGCCAGGAAGATGGCCACGATGGAGACGAGGTGGTAACGAAAATCGATCACGAGAAGAGTCCGACCAACCAGAAGATGAAGGCGTTCCAGAAGTCTTGCAGGCCGTTCAGCCACGTCTGACCGATCGGCGACAGGAAGAGCGCGACGCCCATGGTGATCAGCGCGGTGATGACGAGCAGCAGCAGCTGCGGGGTGGAGATGCGGCTGCGGTAGAGCCTGCTCACGCCCTTGGCGTCGATGAGCTTGCTGCCGATGCGCAGGCGGGTCAGGAAGGTGCTGGCCATGCCGGAGCGCCCCTTGTCGAGGAACTCCTCCAGCGTGCCGTGGGTGCCGACCGCGACGATGAGCTCGGCGCCCTTGTCGTCGGCCAGCAGCATCGCGATGTCCTCGCTGGTGCCGGTGGCGGGGAAGATCACCGCTTCGCGGCCGAGCTGGTGGACGCGCTCCAGCCCGGGCGCCCTGCCGTCGCGGTAGGCGTGCACGATCAGCTCGGCGCCGCAGCTCAGCGCCTTGGTGGAGACGGAGTCGAAGTCGCCGACGATCACGTCGGGCAGGTATCCGGCCTCCAGCAGCGCGTCCGCGCCGCCGTCGACGCCGACGAGGACCGGGCGGTATTCGCGGATGTACGGGCGGAGGGTGGCGATGTCCTCCTTGTAGTGGTAGCCGCGCACCACGATGAGGACATGCCTGCCCTCCATGGGGGTGCGGATCTCCGGCACGCCGACTCCGTCGATGAGAAGCTTGCCCTCACCGCGAACGTACTCCATCGTGTTGACGGCGAAAGCCTCGATCTGGACGGCCAGACCGGCGCGCGCCTCGGCCATGGCGGCCTCGACGGCCTCGGGCGTCTGCTGGTCGCCCTTGCCGACGATGTCGTCGTCGAGGTGGACGACGCCCTCGTGGACCCGGATGACGTCGCCGTCCTTGACCCGCTCGAACAGCTCCTGGCTGGCGTTGTCGACGAACGGCACGCCCGCCTCGATGATGATCTGCGGCCCGAGGTTGGGATAGCGCCCGCTGATGCCGGCCGCCACGTTGACCACGGCCGACACTCCGCATGCCACCAGCGCCTCCGCGCTGACCCGGTCGACGTCGACGTGGTCGATGATCGCTATTTCACCGGGCTGGAGGCGTTTGGTCAGCCTCTTCGTCCGCCGATCGACTCTCGCCACTGCCGTGACACCGGGAAGGTCTGCGACCTTCCTCCCGCGGAGGCCCGGCATCCTGCTCCCCGGAACCTTCATCAAGACCATCCTGCCAGAGCGAAGCAGCGCAGAGGTCGCGCACTGCGCGGCGTGTCCGCTATGTCACTCAGGATCACCGATCGGCCGACACACGGATGTTGCCCCTCATCGATCGGCTGCCGCCAGCCCGAGCAGCTCTTCGGCGTGAGCTCTACCCAGTTCGGAATCCTCCAGTCCGGCGAGCATCCGTGACAGCTCGCGTACGCGTCCCTCGTGGTTGAGGGTGACGACGCCGCTGCGCACGACACTGCCGTCGCTGGCCTTCTCCACCACCAGATGCTGGTCGGCGAAGGCGGCCACCTGCGGCAGGTGTGTGACGACAATCACCTGCGCGGTGCGCGCCAGCCGGGCCAGCCGGCGGCCGATCTCGACCGCCGCCTTGCCGCCCACTCCCGCGTCGACCTCGTCGAACACGAATGTGGGCACCGGATCCGCGCCGGCGAACACCACCTCGATGGCCAGCATGACGCGGCTCAGCTCGCCGCCGGACGCGCCCTTGTTCAGCGGCAGCGGCGGCGCGGCGGGGTGCGCGGCCATGCGCAGCTCGACCTCGTCGACGCCGTCGGGACCGAACTCGGCGACCTGCGTGAGCTGCACCACGACCCTGGCGTGCGGCATGGCCAGCGCGGTCAGCTCCTCGGTGACGGCCCTGCCGAACCGTTCGGCGGCCGCCTCACGTACCCGGGTCAGCTCGGCGGCCAGGTCGGTGAGCCGCTCGGTGAGCTCGTCGTGCTCGCGGGTCAGCTCGTCGATGCGGTCGTCGTCGCCCTCCAGCTCGGCCAGCCTGGCGGCGGCCTGCTGCGCCCAGGCCAGCACTCCGGCGCTGTCCTCGGCGTACTTCCTGATGAGCCCGGTCAGCAGCGCCCTGCGCTCCTGGACGGCGGCCAGCCGCGCGGGGTCGGCCTCGATCGACTCGGCGTAGGCGGCCAGGTCGGTGGCCACGTCGGAGATGAGGTAGCCCGCCTCGGCCAGTCGGTCGGCGACCCCGGCGAGCTGGGTGTCGAAGTCGCGCACCGCCTCGACGGCCGCGCGTGCCTCGCCGAGCAGCGAGATCACGTCGTGGGCGCCGCCGGAGGCCTCCATCGGGTCGCCGAGCAGCGCCGTGTGCGCGGTCGTGGCGGCGCCGCGCAGCGCGTCGGCGTGCGAGAGCCGCTCCTCCTCGCCGCGCAGGTCGGTGTCCTCGCCCGGCTTGGGCTCGACCTTCTCGATCTCCTCCAGGCCGAAGCGCAGCATGTCGGCCTCCTGGGCGCGTTCGCGCGCCCTGGTGGTCAGCTCGTCGAGCAGCGCGCCCACCTGCTTGTGCCGTTTGTACGCCTGCGAGTACGCGCGCAGCGGCTTGACCAGCTCGTCACCGGCGTACCGGTCGAGCGCGGCCCGCTGCTTGGCCGACTGCAGGAGGCGCTGCTGGTCCATCTGCCCGTGCACCGCCACCAGGTCGTCGGCCAGGTAGGTCAGCGTGCCGACGGGCACCGTGCGGCCGCCGAGCCAGGCCCGTGACCTGCCCTCGGCCGAGACGGTGCGGGAGATGATCAGCTCGCCGTCCTCGATCTCCCCGCCGATGTCCTCGACCTGCTGGGAGACGCGGCCGCCGGTCTCGATGACCAGCGTGCCCTCGACGGTGGCCCTGTCGGCACCCGGACGGATGCGCGAGGGGTCGGCCCGGCCGCCGAACAGCAGCCCGAGACCCGTGACGACCATCGTCTTGCCGGCGCCTGTCTCGCCGGTGACGACGTTGAAGCCCGGCGAAAGCTCCAGAACGGCCTCGTCGATGACGCCGAGCCCCTGGATGCGGACCTCCTCGACCCTTGGTCGCACTGCCCACTCCCGTCGTTCCGAACGCTTGTGCGATCTTAACTGTACGCGCTGACCCTGTAATTGACTCAGGGACGCACCCTTCCGCGCCAGCCCTGAACGGGTAGCTCGAACTTGGCGACCAGCCTGTCGGTGAACGGCGCGCCGGTGCTCTCGACCCCGTGCAGCCTGGCCAGGCGTACGGGCTCGGCGCCGCGGCGGACCTCCACCCGGCTGCCGGAGGGCAGGTCGTAGCGGCGGGGGGCGGCGCCCCACCGGACCCCCCCCGCGGGCCG
>NZ_JAHKRL010000340.1 GCF_019396405.1 Nonomuraea rhizosphaerae
CGAGGCGCTCGCCGCCCTCGCCGCCCTCGGCGGCGGCGGCGCGGGCGGGGGCGACGACGACGGCGATGGCGGGGGCCGCCAGGCGCTGCTCCAGGTCGCCACTTCGCTGTGGCGGGAGCCCCCGTGCTGACCCGCCACACGGATGTGCTGGTGGTCGGGGCGGGACCGGCGGGCGGCGCGACGGCGGCGGCGCTGGCCCGGCACGGACTGCGCACCTTGCTCGTGGACGGCGGCGAACCGGGGGCGGCCCACGACGTCGCGCTCAGCGCCCCCGCCATGGACGCCCTGCGCATGCTCGGAGTCGCGACCTTCGACGGGGTATGGCCGGTGGAGGGGGTGGATGTCCGGTTCGGCGACGGTCCGGCCCGTCCGCTCTCCGGCGTGGGCGCCGCCGTCTGCGATCGTGAGTGGCTGCGTACGCGGTTGCGCGAGGTCGCCACCGATCTCGGCGCGGCCCTGCTGCCGGGACGGATGACCGGCTGCGAGCCGCACCCCGGCGGGCACCGGGCGGTGATCGCCACAGGCGGCGGCCAGGTGGCGGTCCTGGCCCGGCATGTCGTCCTCGCGACGGGCTCGCTGCCCGGCAGGCGGCCGCACGGCGAGGGCATGGCCGTCGTCCAGCGGTTCGCTCTGCCGGAGCGGGACTCCCGGATGCTGCTCCATCTGGCGCCCCCCTCCCCCGCCGATCCGCACGACCGCCCGGCCGGGATCTGGATCATGCCCGCGGGACCGGGGACGTGCGCCGTCGGCGCCGTCCGCGTCGGGGACCGGCAGGAGAGCGCGGCCGATCTGCTGGCCTCGGCGATCGAACGGCTCGCCGGGGCCGACCCCGCGTTCGCGGCGGCCCGGCCTCTCGGTGAGCTCGTGTCCGGGCCGGTCAGCACCGGGTTCGCCCCCTCACTCGCCGGGCACGAGGGCCGGTTGCTGGTCGGGGACGCCGCCGGGCTGGTCAACCCGTTCACCGGCGAAGGGCTCGGCTACGCGCTGCAGAGCGCGCTGCTGGCGGCCGACGCGATCGCCGCGTATCCGGACGATCCCGGCGCCGCGCGCGAGGCGTACGTACGGCGGCTGGCGCGTGCGTACGTCGGCCACTTCGAGACCGCCCGCCACGCGGCCCGCCGCTACCATCTGGCCTGGCGTGTCCTGGCCGCCACCGCGCACAGCGACCAGCCGATCTTCACGCTGGCCCGGCGGGGGGTGCTGTCGGCCGGGGAGGCGGCCGAGCCGGTCGAGCTGCATCCGGACGACCGCCTGTACCTGAGCCCGTTCCTGGCCGCCTGCGCCGAGACGGCCGTGTCCGCGGTGCGCGAGGAGTGGCCCTTCATCGCGCGGCTGCTCACCACAGGGGCGGGGCTTCGCCCGGCGTCGCTGCTGCTGGCCGGGCTCGTCGCGGCCGGAGCGCATCCCCAGGCCGAGCTGGCGGGGGCCGGCGCGGCGATGGACCTGGCCGCGCTCGGCGCCCTGTCCCTGATCGGCGCGCCGGAAGCGAGGGTGCGGGAGCGGGCGCGCGGGGTCGATTGGGAGTCCGCCGTCACCGTGCTGGCCTGCGACTTCCTGCTGTCGCAGGCCGCCCGCCTGGTCGCGGAGTCGGCTCCGGAGGCGTCCTGGGCGTTCTCGGACTGGCTGGCCGAGCTCACCAGGATCAGGGCCGAAAGGATCGCCGACCCGGGCACGACCGACGCCGGCGACCTGTTCGCCGCGCTCTTCGAGTTCCCCGTACGGATCGGGGCGCAGCTCGGCGGCGCCGGCACGGCGGTCATGGAGGCGCTCAGGGAGTTCGGCGGGCACTGCGGACGGGCGTTCCTGCTGGCCGAGGACGTTCTCGCGCTGCGCGGGAGGCCGACCCGCCTGGCCACCACCACCCGGGCGATGCTCGCGGCGCGGACCTCGATGATCCCCCAGCTCCTCGGCATGCCTGGTCTTACCGGCATGCCTGGTCTTACCGGTATGTCCGGCCGCACCGTCGCGGACGAGCCGCACGTGCGAGCGACCGCGCTGGCCGCGGCATCGGATGCCTGCCGCGGCGAGATCGATCTCGCCCTGCGTGCCGCCGGCCGCGTACCGGTCGCGCGTGCGGCGCGCATCCTGCGCGCGCACGTTCTGACGATCAGCGCCTCGATCGATGCCCCGTCCTCGGACGCCTCATTCACAGACGCCCCATCCACAGACGCCCCACCTGCGGACGCCCCATCCGCGGACGTCACGGAAAGGATCACCCCCCGATGAGACGTACGACTGTCCTTAAGATGGCGATGGCGGCGGTGCTGACCGTTCCGCCCTATGTCGTCGTACCACCGCCCGACCCCTCGGCTCTGGCCGCCTCCGCCGCCGACCACCTCGTCGCCGACCGGCCAGAGCTGATCCACCGCTCCGGCCAGGACGTTCTCGTGCGGAGCCGCGTGGTGTCAGGGGCTCACGGGCTGCGTTATGTCCCGTACGAGCGTACGTATGCGGGTCTGCCCGTACGTGGCGGTGACTTCGTCGTGGTCACCGACGTGGAGGGACATGTCCTCAGCGTCTCGGTCAACCAGGAGCAGGTCCTGTCGGTGCGAACCAGCCCGGAGGTGTCCGCGCAGGACGCGGGTGCCGCGGCCCGCCGTGAGGCCGGCGCGGGAACCGACATGACGCCGCCCACGCTGACGGTCCTGGCCCGGGGCGGCGGCGTGCTGGCGTACGAGACGGTGATCACCGGCGTCAAGGGCTCGCGTCCGAGCCGGCTGCACGTCTTCGTCGACGCCCGCACCGGCAAGGTGATCGGCTCCTGGGACGAGGTGGCCGACGGCGTGGGGAGCGGCTACTACCACGGCCGGATCTCCTTCGACACGACCCGGTCGTCCACCCTGTACGGGATGTCCGATTCCACTCGGCCGGGAGTGCGCTGCGGAGGCCTGGACGGCCGCGTCTACACCGACCCCGACGACGACTGGGGCAACGGAACCGGCACCGACCTGGTCACCGCCTGCGTCGACGCCATGCACGCGGCACAGGCCGGCTGGGACATGCTGGTGCAGTGGCTGGGCAAGCCCGGCGCGTTCGACGGCTACGGCCGCGGCTTCCCGATGCGCGTCGGATACGACGACGCCAACGCGTACTACGACAGAGCCCTGGTGGTCTTCGGCCACAACAGCAGCCGGACACGGCAGGCGACGTCGACCGACATCGTCATGCACGAGCTCGGGCACGCCATCTTCTACTTCACACCCGGCAGCTCCCTCGGCTTCCGTGAGACGGGCGCGCTCAACGAGTCGACCGGCGACATCTTCGGGACGCTGACCGAGTGGTACCTGAACGAGAAGGCCGATCCGCCGGACTACGAGATAGCCGAGACCGTCGATCTGGTGGGTGCGGGACCCATCCGGTACATGAACGACCCGTCGCGGCTCGGCGACCCCAAGTGCTTCAGCGAGAGCGTCCGGAACATGGAGGTGCATGCCGGCGCCGGCGTGCAGAACCACTGGTTCTACCTGCTGGCCGAGGGATCCGCGCCCGCCGGCGCCGGTCGGCCGGGCAGCCCCACCTGCAACGGCTCGGTCCTGCGCGGCATCGGCATCCAGAACGCGGGCATGATCTACATGGAGACCCTCAACCGCAAGGTGTCCTTCTGGACCCATGAGGATGCCCGCCGCGCCTCGATGGAGGCGGGGCTGCAGCTGTTCGGCTGTGAGGGGCTACGGGCCGTACGCGACGCGTGGAACGCCGTCAGCGTCCCCGCTCACCTCAACGAGCCCAATTGCTGATGGACGCGGGTTCTTCGCGACTTTCGAGACCGGGGTGTCCGCGGCCCTTGGGCTCAGCCGAATGCACAGGGGCGCGAGGCGAGGTGCTTGATCCACTTCTGCGTCTCGGGCCCTGTGCCGCCCGAACTCGCAAGAGTCGCCGTCCCCGTCCTGATCACGTAGCAGAACCCCAGCTCACAGCACGAAACCGTATCTCCGAGCGGGAGCGGGCTCGACGTTGCCGATCCCGGCGATCAGCTCGGGGCGGGCACACAGGGCCCTGCTCGCCCACGTTTCCCGAAAGCGCGTCGGCGCGCGGACTCGGGGTCCGCGCGCCGGAGATGTCAGGCCGTTTCCCGCTTCGGGAGC
>NZ_JAHKRL010000341.1 GCF_019396405.1 Nonomuraea rhizosphaerae
TGACGCGTACAGGACGCGTCAGCGCGTACGGGATCCGCTGACGCGTACGGGACCCGTCAGCCCGTACGGGAGTCCCGCCCGCTCGTCACGACCCCGCCCACCAGCGGCCGGCGACCAGCTCGGCGACCAGCGTCTCGGTGAGCAGCGCGACGTCCGGGTCGTCGTCGTGCGCGTAGCGGACGGCGGCCGTGGCGTCCTTGACCTCCCCGCCCACCGTCACGACGGTGGAGCCGCGCTGCCGCACCCAGTCCATCGCCTGGTCCTCGTACCGTGAGCCCGGGAACAGCAGGGCGCGGTAGTCGAGCGTCTTGGTCAGGTACACGTCCACGTGCGACCAGTCGCCCGTCTCGCAGGCGTCGGCGGGGCGGCGCGGGCCCTCGCGGAACATCAGCGCCGACTGCTCGGCCGACGACAGCCGCTCGGCGGGCGCGATCGTGTAGACGCCGTGCGGGCCGTCGAGCAGCTCCAGCACCATGGGCAGCCAGGCGTCCCGGCGGCCGAGGAGGTCGGCCGACGCGTCGGCGGCACGCCGGACGAGGCCGGCCACGTCACGTCCCGCGCCGGTGAGGCGGGACTCCAGCGCCAGCAGGAGGGCCAGCGTGTGCTGGAAGGTACGGCACGACACCCCGCCGCGCTCCTCGCCCGCGAGCATCGGCACCACCAGGTCGGCGCCCCGGGTGACGGGGGAGTCGGGAGCGTTGGTGAGCGCGGCCACGAACGACGGCCCGCCCGCGTGGCGGCCCGGGTGCCGGGACGCCGCGTCGAGCGTCTCGCGGCTGCCTCCCGTCGCCGAGATGGGCACCACCAGCGTGTGCGCGTCCGCGGGGAAGGAGGTCGCGGCGGAGGCGTGGTCGGCGTAGGCGTCGATCCCGGCGGCGCGCAGCCGCAGCGCGGCCACCCCCGCCGCGTACCGGGAGCTGCCCATGCCCAGGAACAGCACGCGCCTGACGTCCTGCGGCAGGCCGTCCCACGGGTCGGCGGCCTCCAGGGCGCCGGCCAGCGTGGCCAGGGCGGCGGGCTTGGCCTCCAGGTCAGCCAGGTACAGCTCGGGGTTCACGGGGTCTCCTCCGGATAGCGGGTGCGCAGCACGCCCATCGGGGCGTAGCGCCAGCGGGGCAGGTGGCGGGCGGCGTAGAGCAGTTCCCTGCACTCCTGCTCGATCTCGAACGGCCGCAGCAGCGACTCGTCCAGCAGGTCGGGCCGGCCGCCCTCGGCCAGGCGGTCGCGGTAGGCGGCCAGCAAGAGCCGGCGGGTCTCGGCCGCCCAGCGCAGCGCATCGCCGGGAGGGGTGCCGCGGCGCTTGACCGCGACCTGGGCGACGTGCTCCAGGCTCGTGGCGAGCTGGGCGACGTCCCTGGCGGCCGGCTGGTACGGGTCGGCGTCCGCGACGGTCGGGTTGCCGTCGAAGTCGATCACGGCGTACCCGTCGCGCCACCGCAGGATCTGCCCGATGTGCAGATCACCGTGGACCCGGATCAACGGGGAGCCGGTCCGCCCGGCCAGCGGCGCCAGCTCGGCGCGCAGCACCGGCTCGTGCTCGGCCAGCCACGCGCCGTCCTGGCCGCCGGTCAGGGCCAGCGCCTCGTCCAGCGCGCGATCCGCGCGGCCACGCAGAGTATCGATAACACTTCTTTTACAACTGCCCGTAACAGATGCGTCAGATGTGACGATTGAAGATGATAGGAACGTGGACAGGGCGAGATGAAGCTCGCCCGCCAGCCGCCCCAGGGGCACGGCGAAGCCGGTGCGCCCGGACGCGGCCTCGTCCACACCCCACTCCCAGCCGTCAGTGGCTTCAGGAAGGTAGCCCGTCACCAGTGCGAGCAGCGTCTCACCACCGTCCTGCGCACGCGTCAGCGCCGCATACGGTGGAGCCGTGCACGCGAACCCGGCGGCGACCAGATGGGCCCACATCTCGGGCGTGGGGTGCGGCATCGCCGCCGGAGGGGTCAGCCATTTGACCACCACCCGCTCATCGACCACGACCGAATGGTTGGTCTGGTCCACCGCGAACTCCCGCTCGGTCACCCCGGTGTCCTGATCGGCTCGATCGTGAGAGAGGCTTGGCAGCGGAGAGAAACGGCGGACGGTGAAAGGCGGCGGCGCCTCACCTCCAAGGGCCGCCACTAGTGCGGCTGACAACCCACGGTCTCGGCCCGTAAAGGGCTTCTCACTCAGCGAGAGCAACCGCTCCCAAATTGAATTCGCGTTCAACAGTCAGACCAAACATCCAGGTAACAGTGTGCGCAAAAGTCTTGCCCATGTTGATTTCTGCTGCAACACTCCTCACCTGCAAACGGAACTTGAGAAATGGAGTTGCGGCCGTGTCCCGTACTCGGTTCACCCGTCGTCTGCCGGCCCTCGTAGCGGTGGCCGGCCTCGCGCTGGCCGTCTCGGCGTGTGGTGGTGAGTCGCCGAACAGTTCTGCTTCGGCACCGGCGGCGACTGCCGATCAGCTCAACCCCAACGCCGACCTGACCAAGCAGTCCGTCGACGTGACCGTCTGGCCCGGCTACACCCCCAAGGAGCTGCCGGAGAGGGTCAAGGCGAAGCTCAAGTTCCCGCTCAAGATCTCGCTGCACGACACGAACGAGATCGCCATGACCAAGCTCACCGCCAGCGGTGACAGCAAGATCGACGTGGCGTTCGTGTCCGGCCAGTACGCGCAGGCGCTCAACGAGCAGGGGCTGCTGGAGCCGATCCACCCCGAGCTGATCCCGAACCTGGCCAACCTCTACCCCGAGGCCACCCAGCTGGGCTACGACAAGGGCAACAAGTACTCGGTGCCCTACACCTGGGGCACGACCGGCATCTGCTACCGCAAGGACCTGGTCAAGGCGGTCCCGACGAGCTGGAACGATCTCCTCTCCCCGCCGGCCTGGGCGGACAAGAAGGTCACGATGATGACCACCGAGCGCTGGCTGGCCCTGCCGGCGATCAAGGCGCTCGGCTACTCGGTCAACACCGACAAGGACGAGGAGATCGCCAAGGTCAAGGAGAAGCTGCTGGCGCAGAAGCCGCACCTGCTGACCTATGACGACGTGACGTTCGGCGACCGGCTCAAGAGCGGCGAGGCCGTCATGGTCGAGGCGTGGGACGGCTGGTGCCCCACCACGGACGAGAAGCAGAACATCGGCTTCGCGGTGCCGAAGGAGGGCAGCGACCTCTGGACGGACACCATGGTGATCATGAAGTCCTCCAAGAACAAGGAGGCGGCGCACGCCTTCATCAACTACGTCCTCGACCCTGAGATCCACCGCTGGGCCGCCGAGAACATCAACTACAAGGTGCCCAACAAGGCGGCCATGGACCAGGTGAAGATCGCCGAGGGCTCGCTGCTGGGCATCAAGCCCGCCACGCTGCTCGACGGTGAGGCGATCATCGACCTGGGCCAGGGATCGCTGAAGTACACCCGGCTCGCCGAAGAGATCAAGGCGAAGTCAGGCGCGTGAGGTCAGAGGCTGAGCCCCGGCCGGTGTCCCCTTCGAGGGGGCGCCGGCTGGGTGCGTTTGTGTTCTTGTCGCCAGGGCTGACGTACCTGGTGGTGCTGCTGCTGGTGCCGCTCGGGCTGGTGCTGAGCTACACGCTCTTCCAGCGCGGCCGGTTCGGCGGTGTGGTCCACGAGTTCACCGGCGAGAACTTCGAGCGCCTGTTCGACCCCCTCTACCTGGACGTCGTGCTCGGCTCGCTGCGGATCGCCGGGATCACCACGCTGATCGCGCTGGCGCTCGGCTACCCGACGGCCTACCTGATCGCCCGCCTTCCCCGTAAGTGGAAGACGTTCGCGCTGGTGGCCATCGTGCTGCCGTTCTGGACGAACTTCATCATCCGCGTCTACGCCTGGATCATCCTGCTCAACGGGCCGGGGCTGCTGAACTCGGGGCTGAAGGCGATCGGGCTGGGGCCGTACGAGCTGCTGTACAACGAGAGCGCCATCGTGCTCGGGCTGCTGTACTCGTACCTGCCGCTCATGGTGCTGCCGCTCTACGCGGCGATCGAGCGGCTGGACCCGCAGCTGCGCGAGGCGTCGGCGAACCTGGGCGCGTCGGGGTTCACCACGTTCCGCAAGGTCACGCTGCCGCTGACGGTGCCGGGGGTGCTGACCGGGTGCCTGTTCGTGTTCGTGCCCAGCTTCGGCAACTTCGTCATCCCCGAGATGCTCGGCGGCGGCAAGTCGGTCATGGTGGGCAACTTGATCCGCAGCCAGTTCCTCCAGGCGCGTGACTGGCCGTTCGGCGCCACGCTGGCGCTGGCCCTGATCGCGGTCCTGGTGGTGCTGCTGATCGCGCAGTCGTGGGCGGCCCGCCGTGCGTAGCTCACGATGGCTGCACGTCCCGCTCTGGGTCACCTACGCCTTCCTGTACGTGCCGATCATCGTGCTCGTGGTGATGTCGTTCAACTCGGGCAGGTCGGCCTACTCCTACGAGGGCTTCAGCTTCAAGTGGTACGCCGAGCTGGCCGAGGACGAGCTGGTCAGGGACGGCCTGATCAACACGCTCATCGTGGCCACGAGCTCCACCGTCCTGGCCACCGTGCTGGGCACGATGCTGGCCGTCGGCCTGGCCAGGTACACCCGCTCCAAGACGCTCGACGCGATCGCGCTGATGCCCGCCGTGCTGCCGGACCTGGTGCTGGCCATCGGGCTGCTGGTCTTCTACGGGGTCATCCAGCTCACCCTCGGCCTGTACTCGGTGGTGCTGGCGCACGCGCTGTTCTCCATGGCCTTCGTCGCCGCGGTGGTGCGCACCCGGCTGGTCAACGCCGACACCTCGCTGGAGGAGGCGTCGCGCGACCTGGGCGCCGGGCCCGTGGCCACGTTCATGAGGATCACGCTGCCGCAGCTGGCGCCGGGCATCCTCGCGGGCGCGCTGCTGGCGTTCACGCTGTCGCTGGACGAGTTCGTCATCGCCTTCTTCACCATCGGCAACAGCGACCAGACGCTGCCGATCGTGATCTATTCGATGATCCGTTTCGGGGTGACCCCGAAGATCAACGCGCTGGCCGCGATCCTGCTCCTGGTGAGCTTCACCGCCGTGATCGCGGGCCAGAGGATGACCAAGATCGGGGAAGCTCGTGCTCAAGATTGACCGGGTCTCGCGCAGGTTCGGTGACGTCGTCGCGCTCGACCAGGTGTCGCTGGAGATCCGCCAGGGCGAGTTCTTCGCGCTGCTGGGGCCCTCGGGCTGCGGCAAGACCACGCTGCTGCGCATCCTGGCCGGGTTCGAGACGCCCGACGGCGGCACGGTCACGCTGGACGGCGCCGACCTGCTGAGCAGGCAGCCCAACCGGCGGCCGATCAGCATGATGTTCCAGTCGTACGCGCTGTTCCCGCACATGACGGTCACCAAGAACGTCGCGTACGGGCTGGAGCGCGAGCGGCTGCCCCGCCAGGAGGTCAGGAAGCGCGTCGGCGAGGTGCTGGAGACCGTGGGCCTGTCGGACCTCGGCGGCCGCAAACCCGCCCAGCTGTCCGGCGGCCAGCGCCAGCGCGTCGCGCTGGCCCGCTCGATCGTCAAGCGCCCGCGCCTGCTGCTGCTGGACGAGCCGCTGTCGGCGCTCGACAAGAAGGTCAGGGCCGACATGCAGCTGGAGCTCAAGCGGCTGCAGCACGAGGTCGGCATCACCTTCGTGGTCGTCACGCACGACCAGGAGGAGGCCATGTCGCTCGCCGACCGCATCGCGGTCTTCGACCGGGGCAGCGTGCGCCAGGTGGATGAGCCGGTGGCGCTCTACGAGCGGCCGCGCACCCCGTTCGTGGCCGACTTCGTCGGCGCCAACAACCTCTTCGAGGGCACCGCCGACGGTGTGCTCGGCGGCACGGTGGGCCTGCGGACCGCCGAGTTCGGCGTGCTGCCCGGCACCCCGCTGGGGGAGCTGGCCGGCGGCGCCAAGGCGCTGCTGGGCGTCCGCCCGGAGAAGGTGGAGCTGCGCGAGGACGCGGCCGCCGGCGTGCTCCAGGGCAGCGTGATCGACGTCAGCTTCTACGGCGGCGTCTCCCACATCTCGGTGGACGTGCCCGGCCACGTCAAGCCCGTCCTGGTGGCCGTGCAGGGCGCCGGGTCGGTGCGGCCCGGGGCCAAGGTCGGGCTGCACTGGCGGCGCCAGGACGCGGTCGTCATCCCGGTCGCTCAATGAGCCCCGGACGTTCCATGAGCCCCCGTCGTCCCATGGGAAAGGTCATGGCCCGTCGCGGTGCGGGCGTACGACAGGATCAGCTCGACGGCCTCCTGCGGGCCGATCACCGGGTGCCTGGCGGTGATGCGGTAGCCGTAGGCGTCCTCCAGGGCCACCAGGTTGCGCGAGATCGTCAGCGAGTCGGAGCTGAGGCTGAAGACGCCGAGCGCGTGCCCTGTGTCCAGGATCGCCTGGTACATCGACACCTGGCGGTCGTAGAGCGAGGTGAGCAGCACCCCGTACACCCTGTTGCGGCCCGCGGCCCCGCCCAGCTCGTTGAGCAGCCGGACGTCGGGGTCGAGCGGGCCGGTCGGCAGCCCGGACCTGATCGTCATGACCAGTTTCTCGGCCGGGTCGGTGAGCCGGACGAGCTGGCGCAGCCGCTGCTCGTAGAAGCGCTCCATCCCGGCGTGCTGCGCCTCGATGAGCAGCTCGCTGAGGTCGGGGTAGTGGTAGAGCACGGCGCCGGACGTCAGCCCCGCCTCCACGGCCACGTGCGAGAGCTGGACGCCGTCCACCCCATGGCGGATGATGGCCCGCCTGGCCGCCTCGATCAGGTCGATGCGCCGGTCGGTGCGGCTCTTGCGCTGGGCCACGATCACCACCTCTGTTTGTCTGCCGTTCAGGAAACCGTGACCATAGTGCCTTGAAGTTGACCTTCCCGCTAGATGAGTTTTGAATTCCCCTTCAACTGGAGAGCTTGATGTCCCTCACCATCCTGTTCATGCCGGAAAGCGCGTACGGCCCCACCAACAACAGCATCGGCATCGGCGACATCCTGCGCCGCCGGGGCCACCGCGTCGTCTTCGCGGCCGAGGCGTCGTGGAAGGGCAAGCTGGAGGCGCTCGGCTTCGAGGAGGACCTGGTCGACCTGGCCCCTCCGGCCGAGGGCGACGAGGAGCAGGACGCGGGACAGTTCTGGAAGGACTTCATCCGCGAGACCGCGCCCGAGTACCGCAAGAGCACGCTGGAGCAGCTCGCGACCGTCACCAAGCCCATCTGGGACTCCCTCATCGACGGCGCCAAGTACTGTGAGCCCCAGCTCAAGGCCATCATCGAGCGGGTCCAGCCGGACGTGATCGTCGAGGACAACGTCATCACGTTCCCGGCGCTGCTGACGACGGGCAAGAAGTTCGTCCGGATCGTCTCCTGCAACCCGCTGGAGGTGCGCGGCGACGGCATCGCGCCGGTCTTCTCCGGCCTGCCGGCCGACGACCGCGGCGAGTGGGACGCCTTCCGCGCCGAGTACGAGCGCACCCACCGCGAGATCTGGAACGCCTTCAACGAGTGGTGCGTCGAGCAGGGCACCGAGCCGCTGCCCGACCTGGACTTCATCCACGAGGGCGACCTGAACCTCTACGTGTACCCGGAGATCCTCGACTACACCGACGCCCGCCCGCTCGGCCCCACCTGGCACCGGCTCGACTCCTCGGTGCGTGAGACCGAGGAGGAGTTCACGCTGCCCTTCGAGCGCGGTGAGGGCTCGCTGGTCTACTTCTCGCTCGGCTCGCTCGGCTCCTCCGACGTGGAGCTGATGCAGCGGGTGATCGACGTGCTGGCCACCACCCCGCACCAGTTCATCGTCTCCAAGGGCCCGCTGCACGAGGAGATCAAGCTGGCCGACAACATGTGGGGCGCCGAGTTCGTGCCGCAGACGAAGATCATCCCGCTCTGCGACCTGGTCATCACCCACGGCGGCAACAACACCACCACCGAGGCGCTGCACTTCGGCAAGCCGATGATCCTGCTGCCGCTGTTCTGGGACCAGTACGACAACGCCCAGCGCGTGCACGAGCTGGGCTACGGCGTGCGCCTGTCGACCTACGCCTTCGCCGACGAGGAGCTGACCGGCGCGCTCGACCGCCTGCTCGGCGACCAGGAGCTGCTGGCCAGGCTGGCGGCCGAGGGCGAGCGGATCCGTGAGCGCGACGGGCTGCGCAGGGCCGCCGACCTCATCGAGCAACTGGGCGGCCCCTCCGATGCGTGAGCTGATCAACCCGGCCACCGGGCAGGTCTGCGACCAGGTCCCCGACACGCCGCTCGACGGCGTGGCGGGGGCCGTCCAGGAGGCCCGCAAGGCCTTCGGCGAGTGGTCGCAGGCCACCCCGGCCGAGCGGGCCAGGGTGCTGCTGCGCCTGGCCGACCTGGTCGAGTCGGAGGCCGAGGAGCTGACCCGGCTGGAGGTCGAGGAGACGGGCAAGCCCGCCGCCGTCTTCAGGGACGGCGAGCTGCCGTTCGCGGCGGACAACCTCCGCTTCTTCGCCGGGGCCGCCCGCTCGCTCGACGGCACCGGCGCCGGGGTGTTCAGCCAGGGCTACACCTCGGTCATGCTGCGCCGCCCCGTCGGCGTGGTGGGCTCGATCGCGCCGTGGAACTTCCCGTTCGTGATGGCCGTCTGGAAGCTCGGCCCGGCCGTCGCCGCCGGCAACGGGGTGGTCATCAAGCCCGCCCCGCAGACGCCGCGCACGACGTTGCGGCTGGCCGAGCTGTTCGCCCGCGCGGGCGCGCCGGAGGGGCTGGTCCGGGTCGTCACCGGCGGCGCGGAGGTCGGCGAGGCGCTGGTCACCGACCCGGGCGTGGACATGGTCAGCGTCACCGGCTCGACCGAGACCGGCAGGGCCGTCATGACCGGCGCGGCCAGGACGCTCAAGCGGGTGCACCTGGAGCTGGGCGGCAAGGCGCCCGCGCTGCTCTTCGAGGACGCCGACCTGGAGGAGGCCGCCCGGGGCATCGCCATGGGGGCCACCTACAACACCGGCCAGGACTGCACCGCCGCCACCCGCGTGTACGTCGCCAGGCAGGTGTACGACGACGCGGTCGAGGCGCTCAAGGAGACGCTCGCCGGCATCACGGCGGGTGACCCGTGGGACCCGGCCACCGACATCGGCCCGCTGATCTCGGCGGCGCACCGCGACCGGGTGCACGGCTTCGTCACCGCCTCCGGCGGGCGCGTGGTGCAAGGTGGAGCTCCAGTTGAGGGCCCCGGCTTCTTTTACCTTCCGACACTCGTTAACGAAGTCCGACAGAACAGCGATATCGTCCAGGGTGAGCTTTTCGGCCCCGTCCTCGTCGTCCTGCCGTTCGACAGCGAGGAAGAGGCCGTCACGCTGGCCAACGACACGCGCTACGGCCTGGCTTCCTCCGTGTGGTCGCGAGACGTGGCGAGGGCGATGCGGGTCTCGCACCGCCTCGACGTTGGTGTGACCTGGATCAATGATCACTTGCCGATAGCCAGTGAAGCACCCCATGGCGGTGTCAAGGGGAGCGGTTTTGGCAAGGACATGAGCCAGGAGGCGGTACAGGAGTATTCGGTGACCCGTCACCTGATGGTCAAGCACGCGGCGCCGGTGGAGCGGGACTCCTTCCGGCCCGCGTGAAAGCGCACACGGGCAAATTGCGACCGCTGAGACTCGTTTGGTCGCATGTGATGGGATATGTTCGGTTGGCCGATCTGGTACGGGTTGTGTTCCAATTACCCAGCCCGCACAAATCCCATGCGCCCCAAGCGTGTCAGATTTTCGAGCACGTAACGGCGAGAGGTTGCGAGACTCAGTGAGGACGGAAAACCCCAGGCACACGAGGCCAGGGGAGTACACAGGCGGTCGGTTCCGGCTGGCGAACTGGCGCGTGCGCTCCAGGCTGGTGGCGCTGATCCTCATCCCCACCGTCGTGGGCGTACTCCTCGCCGGCATCCAGCTGGCCAACGCCATCGGCACCAGTGCCGAATACCGCCGGTTGACCCAGGTCGCCGAGCTGGTCCAGCGCGTCAGCGCGCTGTCGCACGAGCTCGGCAAGGAGCGCACGCTCACCGCGTGGTACATCGCCACCAGCCGCGGCAGGGCCCGGCTCGCCGCGATGAACGCCCAGCGCGAGACCACCGACGCCGCCAAGCAGCGCGTGCTGAGCGCCGGCGCGGCCATCGACTCCTCCCACTCCGCCCGTGTGCAGGGCGAGGTCGAGGAGATCCGCCGGTGGCTGATCGGTCTCGACGGCGTGCGCAGGTCGATCGCGAACGAGTCGAGCACGCCGCCGCGAGCCGCCCTCCAGAACTACTCCCGCATGATCGACGTGATGGAGAAGCTCCAGGCCGACCTGGGCGACGGCATCAGCGACGACCGCCTCCAAGGTGAGGTGGCCGCCCTGTCCGCGCTCGACAGGACCAAGGAGGAGGTCAGCCGCCAGCAGGGCATCCTGGTGGTGGCGCTGATCGAGCGCAAGCTCGACTACGACGACCTCTCCGACTTCCTGGGCTCCTGGAACAACCAGCAGGCCGAGCTCGCCGCCTTCGAGCAGGAGGCCACCCCGGCGGACCTCACCGCGTACCGGCAGGGCGTCAAGGGGCTGCAGATCGACCGCGCCGACGCCATGCGCCAGCGCGCGCTGGCACAGCTGCGCGAGTTCCAGACCATCAAGGACCTGGACAAGACCACCCGCCGCGACATCCAGCTCTGGTACGACAGCACCACGGCCGCCACCGTCGCCATGCGCAAGGTCGAGGACACCCTCGCCACCAGGATCGTGGCCACGACCCGTGAGCTGAGCGACGCCGAGCAGCGCGCGGCCATCATCTCCGGCGCGATCATCCTGGTCCTGCTGCTCCTGGTCCTGCTGATCACCACCCGCGTGGCCGGTTCGCTGGTCCGCCCGCTGCGCCGGCTGCGCGCCGAGGCGCTCCAGGTGGCCACCACCCGGCTCCCGGAGACCGTCCGCCTGCTGCGTGAGCAGGGCGAGAACGCCCAGGTGCCCGACGTGCCGTCGATCGGCGTCAACACCCGCGACGAGATCGGGGAAGTGGCCCGGGCCTTCGACGAGGTCCACCGCGAGGCGATCCGGCTGGCCGGTGACGAGGCCAAGCTGCGCGCCAACGTCAACTCGATGTTCGTCAACCTCTCCCGCCGCAGCCAGACGCTGGTCGAACGCCAGCTCCAGCTCATCGAGGGACTGGAGCACGGCGAGGAGGACGAGAACCGGCTCGCGAACCTGTTCCGGCTCGACCACCTGGCCACCCGTATGCGGCGCAACAGCGAGAACCTCCTGGTCCTCGCCGGCCAGGAGGCCGCCCGCAAGTGGAGCGAGCCGGTGCCGCTGGTCGACATCGCCCGCGCCTCGCTGTCCGAGGTCGAGAACTACGAGCGCGTCCAGATCCAGATCCCGTCCGGGATCGAGGTCGCCGGCCCGGCCGTCACCGACGCCGTGCACCTGCTCGCCGAGCTGATCGAGAACGCCATCTCCTTCTCCCCGCGCGAGAGCAAGGTCCAGGTCACCAGCACCCCGGTCGACGGCGGCATCATGGTGTCGATCAGCGACCAGGGCATCGGCATGTCGGCCGACGAGCTGGCCGAGGCCAACTGGCGGCTGGCCAACCCGCCGGTCGTGGACGTGTCGGTCTCCCGGCGCATGGGCCTGTTCGTGGTCGGCCGCCTGGCGCTGCGCCACGGCGTCAAGGTCCAGCTCAGGATGCGGGAGCCGGGCGGGCTGATCGCCGCCGTCATGCTGCCCGACATGCTGCTGGCCGGGCCGCAGGGCGCGGTGCCGCAGCAGCGCGGCGGCCAGTACGAGGCCTTCACCACCTTCGACCCCGGCATGGCGCAGCCCGCCTCGACGAACGGCTCCTACGCCTCGTCCCCGCCCAGCGCCTCTGACAGCCGCACCGACAACGCGCCCCTGGACACCCAGTGGCCGAACTCGCTGCCGGTCCCGGGCGGCAACAGCTGGCCGTCCTTCGGCGACGAGCAGCCGCCCCGCCAGCCCGGCGAGCAGCGCTGGCCCTCCTTCGCCGAGGAGCCGCCCGCGCCCGCCGCGGCCCAGGACCAGCAGCGCTGGCCCTCGTTCGCCGACGACCAGCCGGTCGCCGAGCAGCGCTGGCCCTCCTTCGCCGACAACCAGCCGTTCGCCGACAACCAGCAGCCGTCCTTCGGCGGCCAGCAGTCGTTCGGCGAGCAGCAGCCCTTCGGTGAGCAGCAGCCCTTCGGCGGCGCCCAGCAGCCCTTCGGCGAGCAGCAGCCGTACGCCGGCGGCCAGCAGGCGTTCGGGGGCGGCCAGCCCTACCCCGACAGCCAGCCGTACGCCGACAAGCAGCCCTTCTCCGGCGCCCAGCCGGGCCAGTTCGACGAGCAGCGCTGGCCGTCGTTCTCCACCGAGCCTCCTCCGCCCGCGCAGGACGCTCCCCGCTGGCCCTCCTTCGCGACCGAGCCGCCGCCGCCCGCGCCGGCCCAGGAGGCGCCGCGCTGGTCCTCCTACGCCGAGGAGCCGCCCAGGGCGCCGTTCATCGAGCACCCCAAGGCGACGCCCGTCGGCTCGCAGCGCAGCTTCGTCTCCGACGAGTTCAGCTGGCCGTCGTTCGCCGACTCGCCGATCCCGCCGGTGGAGCCGTTCGACCGGAACGCCGCCTACAACCCGTTCGGCCCTGGCGACTACGCCTCCCAGGACCTGACCGGCCCGCTTCCGGTGGTGCGCAGCTCGCCGCTGGAGGAGCAGAACGACGAGTTCCTGCCGATCTTCTCGTCGGTGGGCTCCGACTGGTTCCGCAGGCCGGCCCCCGAGGAGCTGCCGCGGCACGAGGAGTCCTCGCAGGCGGAGACGCAGATCGGCGGGATCCCCGCCATACCGGCCTCGGGCCCCGTCCCGATGTCGCCCGCCTCCGCGCAGCCGTTCACGCCGCCTCCGGCGAGCCCGGAGCCTGTCGCGTCGCCGGGGTTCGGCTCGCACGGGTACGGCACGCCGGACGCCGAGGTGCCGGAGGTCGTCCAGAC
>NZ_JAHKRL010000037.1 GCF_019396405.1 Nonomuraea rhizosphaerae
CCCGGCCGGCCGCGCGTGTCGCCGCACCGGCGGCGCGGCGAGGCCGGCCGGCGGCCCGGCGATCAGGGTGGTGTCAGTTCTCCACGGCGTCGAACTTGTACCCCAGCCCCCGCACCGTCAGGATGCAGCGCGGGTTCGACGGATCCGCCTCGATCTTGGCGCGCAGCCGCTTGACGTGCACGTCCAGCGTCTTGGTGTCCCCCACGTAGTCGGCGCCCCAGACCCGGTCGATGAGCTGCCCGCGGGTCAGCACCCGCCCGGCGTTGCGCAGCAGCACCTCCAGCAGCTCGAACTCCTTCAGCGGGAGCTGCACCTGCTCGCCGCGTACCGCCACCACGTGCCGGTCCACGTCCATGCGCACGGGGCCGACGGCCAGCACGGCGGAGTCGACCTCCTCCACCACGTCACCCTGGCGGCGCAGCACGGCCCGGATGCGGGCGACCAGCTCGCGCGAGGAGAACGGCTTGGTCACGTAGTCGTCGGCGCCCAGCTCCAGGCCCACGACCTTGTCGATCTCGCTGTCCTTGGCGGTCAGCATGATGACCGGCACCTTCGAGCGCTGCCGCAGCGAGCGGCACACCTCGGTGCCGGGCAGGCCGGGCAGCATCAGGTCGAGGAGCACGAGGTCGGCGCCGCTCCGGTCGAAGGTGTCGAGCGCCTCCGGCCCGGTCGCCGCGACGGAGACCTCAAAACCTTCCTTGCGCAGCATGTACGACAGGGCGTCGGAGAACGACTCCTCGTCCTCGACCACGAGCACTCGGGTCATTTGGCGGCCTCCAGGGTAATCGTGGGTGGTACGGCCACGGCGGGCCCGCCGAAGGCGGGCAGCCGGGGCGTGGACGGGGGGGCCGGGCCTTCCCTGCTCCCCGCGGGG
>NZ_JAHKRL010000342.1 GCF_019396405.1 Nonomuraea rhizosphaerae
GCCCGTCTTGCCCGCCACCGCGGGCGCGTCCACCGCGCGCCCGGTGGCCGCCTGCTCGGTGGCCACCGTCGGCGCGGCGGCCGCGGGCGACGAGACCCCCACGACCGCGACCAGTACGGCGGATCCAATGAAACCCCCAATATGCATGTCAGACATAGTCGCAGGTGACCAAGGGTGAATATGCCGAAGTCGTGCTTAAGGCGCGAAAACAACGGGCGGAAGCCGGTAAATCCTGCACAGTGAGATATTTCACGGACACCACGCCCGCCCTGCCTGACGGGTCGTTCGTGGCGGGGATCAGGAGACGGGGCCGTCCTGGGGGAGGGGGACGTCCGGGCGAGGCTCGGCGGCCACGGCCTTGCCGGCCCGCCGCCTGCGCCGCCACACGACGAACGCGGCCGCCCCGCCGACGATCACCACGGCCAGCACCCCGGCCGTGACCGGCGACTGCGCTGCGACCTGGAGCCACGCCCACACCAGCGCCGTCAGCCCGAACCACCAGATGGGCGCCCACGTCAGGCAGCCCAGCGCGCTGGCGACCACGTACCACGGGTACGAGACGCGCAGCGCCCCCGCGACCCACGGCAGGGTGTGGCGGAGCATCGGCACCCAGAAGCAGCCGTAGACGGCGAAGGCGCCCCACTTCTCGACGACCTTCTCGACCTTCTCGATCCGCTCGCGTCCCATCCGGACGCCGATGCGCGATTCGTACAGCTTCTCGCCGAGCTTGCGGCCGATCCAGTAGTACGCCTGGAACGCCCCGAACAGGGCGATGATCAGCACGATCCCCAGCCAGAGCGGCCCCACGGCTTCGATGGTGATCGCCAGGGATCGCATCCGCCCTCACCGCCCCGTCCCGTGCTTTAGGTCAGGCTTACCTTAGTTCAAGGTGCAAGTTGTCGCCACACCAGGGTGCAAGCCTCCTGCAAAGGGTGCAACTGGCCGACAAGCAGAGGTCAACCCCCTTCGCTTACACCTGTAGGTGAGGACGAAAGGGTGTTGATCATGGTGAAGCGAAGCACGACGGTACTGGTCTCCGGCACGGCCAGCACGGCCAAGCTGTTCGTGGCGGCCCTCGCCTTCACCGGAGCCTACGTCGGTTTCTCCGCCTACGACACCGCGAACTCCACCCCGCGCCCTGCCCGGACCGTGACCCTGTCGGCCCACGAGCTGCCCATCACCTCCCCGGTCACCGGCGCGGAGACCCAGGCCCCCAAGGCGGGCACGGTCAGCGTCAGCGCCCTGCCCGGCGGGAGCGGCTGCGTCAAGACGTTCGTCGCGCGCAGCGTGGTCGTCAACCCCAAGCCCGGCAGGACCGTCCTGTACGAGTGGCGGCTGGCCCGCTGGAGCGCCGAGAGCCGCAAGTGGCACACGCACCTGGTGGACTTCGACGGGTTCGGCGGGGCCGAGGAGAGCGTGCGGTGGAAGGCCGGCGTCTCGGCCAACCCGGGCTGGTACCGCATCGAGCTGACCGTGAACGGCGGCAAGACGGTCAAGAGCGACCGCTTCCAGGTGAGCTGCTGACCCGAGAGCCCGCCTTCGGCAGTCCCGGCACCGGACGGTTCCGGCGCCGGACGGTTCCGGCGCCGGGAAGTGTCCGTCAGGAGCGGCCGTTCCCGGGGGAGTTGCCGACCGATCGCTGCGCCGCCTCCACCCAGCGCGGCACCCCCACCCGCTGGGCCACCTCCAGCGCCTTCTGGTAGTGGGCGCGCGAGGCGTCCGGCTGCCCCAGCCGCACCGCCAGGTCGCCCAGTGTCAGCGCCACCGGCCACAGCGCGACCACGCCGGTCCCGGCCCCGGCGATGCGGTCGGCGAACGGCTTGAGCTTGTCGTAGCAGTCGACCATCCGCTCCCGGTCGTCGAGCAGCATCCCGGCCAGCGCCCGCCACGTCATGACCAGCTCGTACAGGAAGTCGGGCCGCACGGGCGGGCGGGTGGCGGCCACGGCCTTGGCGTCGGCCAGGTGGCCGGCGGAGGCGAGCGCCAGCGCGTACGCGTCGAGCGTCCACTTGGCCCCCCGCTGGTGCGCGTCGGCCAGCGGCTCGACCATCTCGGCGGCCCGCCCGTCGACCAGGTGCAGGCAGAACGCGGTGATCAGCGGCAGGTCCTGGCGGCCCTCCAGCATGCCGGCCCGCGCGGTCATCCTGGCCGCGTCGCGGTAGGCCCGCTCGGCGCCCTGGTAGTCGCCCGCGATCATCATCCGCTGGCCCTTGTACCAGGCGCAGACGGCGGCGGGGGCCGACAGGTCGTACTGCCTGGCGAGCTGGTCGGCGGCGGCCGCGTGCTCGTCGGAGACGGCGAACTCGCCGCGCGCCGCCGCGCATTCGAGCAGCACCAGGTGGGCCAGCGCCTGCGTGGCCATCTGCCCGGAGCGCTGAGCGACCTCCAGCAGCTCGCGGCCGATGCTCTCGCGGGTGTCGACCGCGGGGATGTCGTAGGACTGCCGCAGCCGCCCGCTGAGCGCCGCCGCGAGCAGCGTGGGGTCGCCGCTCTGCCGGGCCAGCTCCAGCGCCTCCAGCGACGCCTGACGGCCGCGCTCGGGCGAGGAGGAGCCCTCCAGCTCCAGGGCGAGCGTGGTGAGCAGGCTCGCGCGCAGCACCGACTCGCCCTCGGGCAGCTCCATCAACGCCTTCTCGGTGACGTCGACGATCTCCCAGGCGGTGCGGGTGAAGTCGCGCGCCATGCCCTTGTGCGGCACGGCCAGCGACGCCGCGACCCGCGCGGTGATCTCCAGGTCGCCCAGGGGCAGCGCGGCGTCCATCGCCTCGCGGCGCAGCCGCCTGGCCGCGTGCATGTCGCCGCACAGGGCCAGGGCCCTGATCTGGCGGAGCATGAGCTGCAGGCGCTGCTTGGTCTCGCCGCCCGTGCGGTCGAAGGCGGCGATGGCCTGCTCCCACAGCGTGGCCGCCTCGCGGTGGGCGAACCTGCGCTCGGCCTGCTCGGCGGCCAGCCCCAGGTAGTGGACGGCCTTCTCGGCGGCGTCGGCCTGGAAGTAGTGGTGTGCCAGCGCCGCCACGTCGGACGGCGTGCGCCGTTCGATCACCGCCGCGACGGCGGCGTGCAGCCGGGTGCGGCGCAGCCGCGAGGCGTCGGAGTAGATGGTGTCGCGCACCAGGTCGTGGTCGAACCGCAGCAGCCCCGGCCCCGGCTCGGTCACCAGCCCGGCCAGCAGCGCCGCCTCGACGGCCTCCACCACGGCGTCCTCGTCGCCGGCCACGTCGACCAGCACGTCGACGTCGACGTCGCGGCCGATCACCGCCGCCTGGAGCAGGATCTGCTGCGCCCCGGCGGGCAGCCGTGAGATGCGCCGCCGCAGCACGTCGCGGACCCCGGAGGGCACCTGCGACAGCACCTCGGCCGCGCTGGCCTGGTCGCCGGCCGCCTCGGAGTCGAGCAGGCGGACGGTCTCGCGGACGAAGAACGGATTGCCGCCCGTGCGCTCCACGATCGACTCGACCGCCTCGGGGTCGATCTCGCGTACGCAGGTGGCCCGGACCAGCTCGCCCACGGCCTTCGGGTCGAGGCCGGACAGCCCCACCCGGACGGGGCCGAGCCTGGCCAGCGCGGCGAGCACGTCGGACTGACGGTCGTCGAGCTCGCTCTCCCGGCAGGTGACCACCAGCAGCACCCGGCTGGTGGCCAGCAGGCTCGGCAACGCGCGCAGCAGGGCGAGGGTCTGGTCGTCGGCCCAGTGGAGGTCTTCCAGGGTGAGCAGCACGGGGGCGCGGCGCGCCACCCCGGCCAGGTAGCCGCCGACCGCGCGGTGCAGCCGGAAGCCGCCGGACACCTCGTCGTCGTCGGGATCGGGGTCGGCGTCGTCGAGCAGCGGCGCCAGGAGCTGGGCGTACTCGCCCGCGCCGGTCATGCCGACCAGCGTGCGCAGGATCTCCACCCACGCCCAGCCGGGCGGGGTGGCGCTGGAGTCGGGGCAGGCGCCGGAGGAGGTGATCCAGCCGTCGGCGCTCAGCTTGCCCTCCAGCTGGCGCAGCAGCGTGGTCTTGCCCGCGCCGGCGACGCCGGCGACGATCGCGACCTGGAACCTGCCGGTGCGGGCCGCGGCCGTGGTGAGCCTGGCCAGCTCGGCGTCACGGCCGACGAACGGCTCGGGCTCCAGCGGCGGCGGCTCGACCGGGGTCGCGGGCCTGGGCGGCCAGGTGTCGGTGGGCGCCGGGGCCGGCCTGGACGGGCGCGCGGGCACCGTCAGCTCCAGCTCGGGCGCCTGCGCCAGGATGTCGGACTCCAGCTTGCGCAGCGCGGGCCCGGGGTCGATGCCGAGCTCGTCGGCCAGGATGCCCCTGGCCCGGCGCAGCGCCGCCAGCGCGTCGCCCTGCCGGCCGCAGCGGTAGAGGCCGAGGCCGAGCAGCCGCCAGCCCTCCTCGCGCAGCGGATGCTCGGTGGTGAGCGCCTCCAGGTCGGGCACGGTCTCGGCGTGCATGCCGAGGCGCAGCCCCGTGTCGGCGTGCCGCTCGCGCGCCACCAGGCGCAGCTCGGTCAGCCTGTTGACCTCCGCCTCGGCCCACTGCTGGTCGGCGAAGTCGGAGTAGGGGGTGCCCCGCCAGAGGCCGAGCGCCTTTTCCAGCCGGCCGCGCGCCGACTGCGGGTCGCCCTCTTCGAGGTGCTCGCCCGCCGCCCTGACCAGTTGCTCGAACCTGAGCGCGTCGACCTGGTCGGGCGCCACCCGCAGCGCGTAGCCGGAGGCGACGGTCACCAGCAGCCGGTTGGGCCCGCCGCGCGGGCGGCCTGGCTCCAGCACCCGCCGCAATCGGGAGATGTAAACCTGGAGCCCCGACTGGGCTCCCTTGGCCGTGTCGTCATCCCACAAGTCGTAAAGGAGCGTGTCAACCGGCACGACCTGACCTCTGGCCACGAGAAGTCGGGCGAGGACGGCCCGCTGCCGCAACCCGCCGAGGTCGAGTTCGTCGTCGTGTTCGTACGCCTCGACTGGCCCCAGAACTCGGAACGCCACCATGTCAGCCGCCACGCTATGCGGGCTTCCGAATCACGCACAAGGTCTTTGTTCTGTTTGGGATGGTCACTGGGGGGCCTTCGAGATCGTGGACGGAGGTTCGGCTGCGGTGTCCCTGCCGTTGCGCCTGCGCAGAAGCGCCCATGCGCCCAGCGCGAGTCCGCCGAACGGGATCTCGATAGTGTAAGTCCAGAAGCCGAAAAGCAGTGCGGTCGCCGTCGCCGCGGGAGCCGCGACGCCGAAGGCGGTCAGCAGGACCACCACCCCGCCCTCCATGATCCCCGCCCCCGACGGCGTCACGAGTGCGCTGGTGAGCACCCGCGACAGGGCGAAGACGGCGATCGACTGGGCCAGCCCCGGGTAGGCGCCGGTGGCCTGCATGCAGGCGACCATGATCCCCCATTGGAAGCCCAGGAAGAACACCATGCCCAGCGACAGCCCCGGCCAGCGTGACCTGACGACCTCGGCGGTGTCCTTGCGCAGCTTGTGCAGCGCCTCGGAGGCGTGGACCTTCAGGCGCAGCACCCGTACGACGGCGTCCAGGCCCCTGCCCAGCAGGTCGGCGGCCCGGTCCCAGTAGAGGGCGGCGGCCACGACGACGCACAGGACCAGGATCGAGACCGCGCCCACCCAGCCCGCGTTGGCCACCGTGGCGTTGGGCGCCTCGCCCGCCATCAGCAGCGCGATGATCCCGACGGCGGGCAGGATGAACCTGAACAACGTGTTCCAGATGCCGCTGACCAGCGTCATCACCACGATCGAGCGGTTGGCGAAGCCCCAGCCCCTGGTCATCGCGAACGTCAGCGCCACCCCGGCCGCCCCGCCGAAGGGCAGCAGGTTGCTCACCGCGCTGCCGGCCGCGTTGAGGGTGAGGGCCTGCAGATTGTTCAGCCCCGGCAGCGAGTTGGTCAGCACGAACGTGTAGGCCAGCAGGCTCAGCAGCCACAGGGCGGTCATCAGCGCGATCGAGCCGGCGCCGAGCGTGCCGAAGACCGCGCCGATCTCCCGCCAGGAGACCGGTTTGCCGGTCAGCGCGTGGACGATCTGCGGCAGGTAGACGACGAGCGCCACCGCCAGCGCGAGCGACAGCGCGGACAGCGTGATCTGGAGCCATCTGTTCTTCATCGGGGTACAGTCTGCCGGTCGGAGGGGTGCGCCGAATCATACCCAGGGTTCATTCCGGCCATTGGTCCAGGGGATGACTCAGGCGGGTGCCGGGCGGGAGATCACGCCGTACGTACCACTCCGTGCCGAAGACGAGCCGGTAGAGCGGGCCGGGCACCTTGAGCATGACGGCCAGGGTGCGGTCGGTGTCACCGCCGGTGGCCTGGGAGGCGTGCGCGGCCATGGACGCCCGCTTCTGTTTCGTGTATTTCCGGACATTCACCCGGTGGGTGATGGTCTCGCTCGCCGAGTACGCGCTCTCGAACGTCCGCACGTCGAACTCCGGCGGGAACCGGTAGACCTTCCCCGCCAGCTTCAGCAGCCTGACCAGCGGATCGCGGTTGACCGTCGCCTCCAGCACGACCGGCGTCCCGGCGATCTCCGCGGCCCGCCGCCCCACCCGGTGCACCTTGACGTGGTCGGG
This sequence comes from Nonomuraea rhizosphaerae, assembly GCF_019396405.1. Taxonomy (GTDB): domain Bacteria; phylum Actinomycetota; class Actinomycetes; order Streptosporangiales; family Streptosporangiaceae; genus Nonomuraea; species Nonomuraea rhizosphaerae. The sequence continues at coordinate 6,555 of NZ_JAHKRL010000342.1, forward strand.
GTGGCCGTAGCCGCCCGCCGGGTCGTAGATCGACAGCAGGTCGGCCTTCTCCTCCTCCAGGACGGCGGCCAGCCGGGAGGCGGCCTTCTCGGAGTCGGCGTCGATGAAGGCGTCGTCGGGCCGCTCGTCGGCGATGCCGCCCTGAGGGCTCAGGCCGGAGTCGCCGTAGCCGAGGCACTCGACGCGGGCGCAGCCGAGCAGCGCGGCCGACTGGTACAGCTCCTTGAGCCGGGTCTCGCGCAGCTCGTCGCCCGGCCCCATCTCGGCCAGGCCGCGCTCGCCGGCGGTCGCCACCACGAGGACCACACGGTGCCCCTCGGCCGCGAGCATCGCCATCGTGCCTGCCGTCAGCAGGGCCTCGTCGTCGGGATGGGCGTGGAAGAAGACAGCGGTACGTGGAGGCACAACGCCCAGATTAGTCTGGGAGGGGTGCGGATCTTTCACGTGAGTGACTGTTACCTGCCGCGGCTCGGAGGGATCGAGGTCCAGGTCGCCGACCTCGTACGGACGCAGCGAGAGGCCGGCCACGAGGTCGAGGTGGCCACCGCGACCAGGGGCGAGAGGCTGCCCGGTGTGCACCGGATCGTGGCGCGGATGCCGTTCGACCTGCCGGTGCACCCGTTCGGAGTGGGACATCTCACTCGGCGGCTGACCTCGTCGCGGCCCGAGGTGGTGCACGTCCACATGGGGGCGGTCTCGCCGTTCGCGTGGATGGGGGTGCGGGCCGCGCGCCGGGCCGGGCTGCCGTGCGTGGTGACCGTGCACAGCATGTGGGATCCCGTCACGCGCGGCGTCTACCGGTTGCTGCGGCTGGCGTACGGCTGGCAGCACTGGGGGCTGGTGGCCACCACGGTCAGCAACGCGGCGGCGGTCCCGATCCGCTCGGTGGCCGGGCCTGACGTGCCGGTCCACGTGGTGTCCAACGGGCTGGACCTGTCAGGCTGGCGGCTGTTCGCCAGGGAGACCGACAGCCCCGAGAAGCGGGCCGAGCCGCGGGACGAGGTGCACGTCGTCGCCGTGGGCAGGCTGGCGCCGCGCAAGCAGCCGGTGCGGCTGCTCAGGCTGCTGCGCATGGCCCGGTCGCGGGTTCCCGCCAGTGTGCCGATGCGGGCCACGGTGATCGGCGACGGGCCCGCCCGCGCCCAGATGGAGCGCTACCTGGCCAGGCACGGGATGTCCGACTGGGTCTCGCTGCCGGGCCGCTACACGCGTGAGCAGATCGCCAAGGTGCTGGAGTCCGCCGACGTGTTCGTGGCGCCCGCGCCGCGCGAGTCGTTCGGCATCGCCGCGCTGGAGGCCCGCGCGGCCGGGCTGCCGGTGGTTGCGCGGGCCCAGAGCGGCGTGGCCGACTTCGTCAGCAACGGTACGGAGGGCCTGCTCGGCCGCAGTCTCGACGATCTGGCCGCGGCCGTGGCCCGCCTGGCGACGGACTCCGGGCTGCGGCGGCGGATCATCGCGCACAACCGGGAGGTGCCGCCGGCGGCGGGCTCCTGGCCGACTGTGCTGGAGGGGTTCGACCGGGCCTACGGGCAGGCCGTCACCTGAGGTACATTGTTACCATGGTAACAGTGGAACGGGCCCAGACCGGGCTGCGCGTCGAGCGGAACCTGCTCAAGGTGCTCAAGGGCCTGGCCGAGTATCTGGACATGTCCCTGGGCGACCTGGTGGAGGGCATCGCCCTGCACGCCTTCGAGGGCAAGGCGCCCTTCACCCCCGAGACGCTGGCCAAGATCGAGCAGCTCAAGGCCGTCTACGGGCTCACGCTGACCGCGTCCGACGCGCACCGGCTGGTGGAGAAGTGAGCGGGGTCCGGCGCCGGCTCAGCGGCCGGGTCGCGGTGCCGCTGCCGCCGCAGGAGGCGTTCACGCTGTTCACGCCGCGCGGCGAGGAGGCGTGGGTGGCGGGCTGGCGGCCCCGCTTCCCGGCCGGTGCGCGGGACGACAGCGAGCCGGGGACCGTGTTCGAGACCGGCGCCCACGACGAGCGCACCACCTGGGTCGTCCTCGGCCGTGAGCGCGGCAGGAGCGTGTCGTACGCGCGGGTGACGCCCGGCTCGCGGGCCGGGACCGTCACTGTGGTCCTGGACGAGGGGCCGCGCGGCGACGACGCCGAGGACACCAACGGCGAGGTCACCAACGTTGGGGACGCCCACGCTGAGGACACCTACGCCGGGATCACCCACGCCGGGATCACCTACGCCAAGGTCACCTACGACCTCACCGCGCTCTCGCCGGAGGGCGAGCGGGAGCTGCGCCGCTTCGCCGACGGCTACCCGGCCTTCCTGGAGTCCTGGGAGCGCGAGATCGCCGATCACGTGCGGCGCAGCACCACGTAGCCGTCGCGGTCGAACACCTTGGTGTAGCCCTCCTCGGCCACCAGCCTGTCCACCTGGGCCCGCTGGTCGTCGGCCGAGCCGAACGGGAACTGCCAGCGCGCCGTGTCGGCCACCACCCACGGCGCGCCGCGCGGCTCACCGCTCCACAGCAGGACGGTGGTGCGGGAGGTGAGCGCGGGCCCGAGCGAGTTGGACGCCTCCACGATCACCCCCGACGGGACCGTGGCGAGGGCCGCCGACGCGGAGGTGGCCGAGATGCCCTCCGGCTTGTAGAAGCTCGGATGGTAGACCTGGTCCAGCGCGAAGCGGGGCACCAGCGTGAGCGCGACCGCGAGCGTCCCCGCCGACCAGGCCAGCCTCAGCGCGCGGTCGTCCGGGCGGTCGAGCCGGCGCAGCAGCCTGGCCAGCCCGTCCACGCCCGCCAGGAACAGGATCACCACCGTGAACGCGCTGTACTGGAAGTCCGCCCGCCACCACAGCTCACGGTCCGACAGCATGCGTTCCAGCACGTGCGGCAGCGCCACCAGCGACAGCGGCGACATCAGGCACAGCAGCAGCGTCGGCCAGACCAGCAGGAACAGCGTGTCCACCTTGGTCTCGTCGCTGAAGGGCAGCAGCAGCGCCGCCAGCGGGTCGCGCAGGATGCCCAGGATCGCGTCCGGCGCGTCCGCGCCAAGGTGCCGGTAGGCCCAGAAGTCCTCGGTCGAGCCGCCGAGCATGGGGATCAGCGCCCAGCGGGTGATCGTGACCCCGCCGATCCCGATCGCCGCGCAGCACAGGCCGCGCAGGCGGTCCCCGATGACGAAGAGGTAGAGGCCGAACCCGATCACCATGAGCCCCATGTCCTCCTTGACCAGGAGGAGCGCCCCCATCGCCAGGAAGGCGGGCAGGTGCCGGTCGGCGTGGTAGCGCTCGATCATGATCGAGGTGAGCAGAGGGACGAACATCACCTCGTGCACGTCGAACGCGATCGCCTGCGCGACGGGCCACGACAGGGCGTAGGCCAGGGAGAGCAGGTAGGCCGGGCGGGTGCCGAGCACGCGCCGGGTGAACAGCCAGATGAACGGGATCGCCGCCGCGAACAGCACCGCCTGCGCGACGACCAGTGTCTCGGGCCCGTCGTGGATCCAGTACAGCGGCGCCAGCACCGCCCAGATGGGCGAGAAGTGGTCGGCGATCTGGACGTAGTCGAGCCCCCGGCCGTGGAAGACGCCGACGAGCGGCACGTACGGAGGCCGGAAATGGGCGTAATTACGTACGGCCTGGTCAAACACCACCATGTCAAACGTTGTCGCTCGATAGGTGATGAGTTTGACCAGGCCGATCACGGCGTACACATTGGCGGAAGCCAGGACGATCAGCCCGACGCGCAGCCGATTGGGCGTGACCTTGACCTTCAACCGCGAGGCCGGCCGCAATGCCGACCGGAATCCTGCCAGCGCTTCCCCCGTCACGGGCAGCAAGGGTAGACCGATTTCACCAGAGATGTGCCGGCCGCCGCGCCGCTCTGCCCCCCGCAGGCGGGGCGGCGACCGTCGTTCGTCAGCCGCAGGCCTTCTGGATCTTCGTCTGGACGTCGGTGATCTTCGACAGGCTCTCCGTCGCGCCGGACATGTCCTTGGTGTTGATGCTCTCGAAGATGCCGGCGAGGTCGTTGAGCGCGCCGGCGAGGTCGCCGTCGTACTTGGCGGCGAGCGTCTTGAGCTTGCCGGCCGTCTCCTGGCTGGCCTTGTCGATCGCCTTGGGATCGGCCGCGGCGCTGCTCATGGAGGTGGTGAACTCCTGAGTGATCTTCGTGACCTCGTTGCCGACCTGGTTGCAGTCGACGGCATTGCCGATGGCACCACAGGCGGTGGTGAGGCCGGCAAGGGTAAGCGTCGCGATCGCGATGGCGATGCGCCGACGAGGGGAAGTCATGTTCATGCCCTTCGTTTGTGTGGGAACGAAGCGACATTATGGGCGCGTCCTTGATGGGCGGTTGCACCTCACTAGCACCATGGGTATCAAGTCGTTGTAAAGCCGTGGAGCAGCGCCCGGACGATCTCGGCGGGCTCGGGAAGAGGGAGCCCGAGCAGCCCGCGATAGGTCACCAGCCCCGGCAGCAGGTCCGTGAGCAGCCACAGGTCGGCGTCGGCCGGCAGCTCGCCGCGCTCGATCGCGCGCTCGTAGACCACCCAGGACCGCTCCATCCGGTTCCGCATGCCGGTGCGGATGATCTCGGCCACCGCCGGGTCGCGGCCCGCCTCGCCGTACAGGTGCTTGGCCAGCCGTGAGACGTCGGGGTCGCGCCACAGCGCGAGCGTGTCGCCGGCCACCACGAGCAGGTCCCCCTCCAGCGATCCGGTGTCGGGGATGGCGACGTGCGCCTCCATGAAGCCGGACAGCGTCTCCAGGAGCATGTCGCGCTTGGTGGCGTACCGCCGGAACACGCTGGCCCTGCCCACGCCGGCCGCCGCGGCCACGTCGTCCATGGTGAAGTCGAACCCCCGGGAGAGCACCAGGTCGGTGGCCGCCTTCCGGATGCGGAGGCCCACGGTCGGGTCTGGCTTGCGGCCACGCATTTATGATACTCCTAGTATCCGATATTGGGAGTCTCATATGAGAGTAGTCGTCATCGGCGCGGGAGTCGCGGGACTCGCCCTGGCGCGCGGCCTGATCGGCGCCGGTCACCGGGCCGAGGTGTACGAGGAGGCGCCCGAGCCGCGCACGGCCGGCGGCTCCGTGTCGCTGTGGCCGGGCAGCACGGCGATCCTGGGCGAGCTGAAGGCCGAGCCCGCCGCACGGGGCGTGGGCCGGCGCCTGGAGACGCTGGAGTCCTGGGCGAGCGACGGCCGCCGGCTGCTCACCATCGATCTCACGGCGGCCGAGCGGCGTTACGGGCACCCCTGCGTGCACGTCTCGCGCGCCGAGCTGGTCGAGGGGCTCGCCGACGGGGTGCCCGTCACCTACGGCGCCCCGGCCGTCCACGTCGATCCCGGCCGCGCGCTCGTACGGCTGGCCGACGGCCGCGAGGTGCGCGGTGACGTGCTCGTCGGCGCCGACGGCCGCCGCTCGGTCGTGCGCCGGGCGCTGCGGGGCGGCGACCCGGCGAAGCTGAGCGGCTGGGTGACCTGGCAGGGCTTCACGGCCACCCCCACCGAGCTCACCGGGGACGGGCGCGCGGTGATGATCGCCGGACGGGAGGGACTGTGCGGGCTGATCCCGGCGGGTCGGGGGCGGCTGCTGTGGTGGTTCGACGTGCGGTCGGGGCCCGGCCGGCCGCTCTGGGCCGACGACCCCGACCCGGTGGCGCGGCTGCGGGAGCGGTTCGGCGGCTGGACGGCCGGCCCGCTGCCGGGCGTGCTCGGCGATCTCGGCGAGCCCGACTTCTTCCCCCACCACAGCCAGTCCGTGCCCGCGCTGTGGGGCGAGGGGCCGACCACGCTGGCGGGCGACTCCGCGCACACCATGCCGCCGACCATGGCCCAGGGCGCCAACCAGGCACTGGAGGACGCGTGGCTGCTGACCAGGTCGCTCGGCGATCTGCGCGGGTACGAGCGGGCCCGCGCCAAGGTGGTGCGCCGGCCCGCGCGGCTGGCCGCCACGGAGGCCACGAACATGCAGCGCCCCATCGCCGGGCTGCTCCCCGACCGGCTGGTGACCAGGTTCTACACGTGGTTCCTGCGCCGGGCCAGCAACTACCTCTTGACAGCCCCGTAAGGCGACCAGACGATGTCGCATATAGAGCAACTCGGTGCGTAATGCGCAACAAGAGGTGGCCTTTGTCGAGCCTGATCTCCACGCTGCCCGGCCGCTCCTACACCGACCCCGAGGTCTTCGCCGAGGAACAGGCCAAGATCTTCGAGAGCCTCTGGTTCTGCGCCGTCAGGTCCGACGAGATCGCCCGGCCCGGCGCGTTCAGGACCGTCCAGGTGGGACGGGAGAGCGTGATCGTGGTGCGCGGCCGTGACGGCGCCCTGCGGGCCTTCCTCAACGTGTGCCGGCACCGCGGCGCGCGCCTGTGCGTGGAGGAGGCGGGCGAGGTCAGGCGCACGATCAGATGCTCCTACCACGCCTGGTCGTACGATCTGGACGGCCGCCTGGCCGCCGCCCCGAACCTGGTCAAGATGCCCGACATCGACCGCGTCGAGTACGGGCTCATCCCGGTCGGCCTGCGCGAGTGGCTCGGCTACGCCTGGGTGTGCCTGGCCGCCGAGCCGCCCTCGTTCGAGGAGAACGTGACCGGCGCGGCCACCGAGCGCCTCGGCGACCCGGCCGCGATCGAGCACTACCACGTCGACAAGCTCGCGCTCGGCCGCCGCATCGTCTACGACGTCAAGGCCAACTGGAAGCTCATCGTCGAGAACTTCATGGAGTGCTACCACTGCGCCACCATCCACCCGGAGCTGACGGCCGTGCTGCCCGAGTTCGCCGGAGGGTACGCGGCGCAGTACTACGTGGGGCACGGGGCGGAGTTCGCCGAGCGGGTCGAGGGGTTCACCGTCGACGGCAGCCCCGGTTTCGGCCGGCTGCCCGACGTGTCGGACGAGCAGGACCGGCGCTACTACGCGATCACCGTCAAGCCGCAGGTCTTCGTCAACCTGGTGCCCGACCACGTGATCTTCCACCGGATGGTGCCGCTGGCCGCCGACCGGACGATCGTGGAGTGCGACTGGCTCTACCATCCGGACGTGGTCGCCTCAGGGGCCGATCTGTCGCACTCGATCGAGCTGTTCCACCGGGTCAACGAGCAGGACTTCGACGCCTGCGAGCGGACCCAGCCGGGCATGTCGTCACGCGCGTACCGGGCGGGCGGGGTGCTGGTGCCCAGCGAGCACCACATCGCGGCCTTCCATCAATGGGTGAACCAGCGCTTGCGCGGGTAGCGGATCGTCAGCCCGCCGTACTTCGACTCGCCGCTCACCACGACGTACACCGATCCGGGCCGGGCGCGCCCCGACACGTCGCACGTCACGGAGCCGTAGCCGGGACGGAAGCGGTTCACGTCGGCCGCGCCTCCCTCGGGCAGCACGATCTTGGCCGAGCCGTACTTCAGGTCCAGGTGGATCTCCACCACCTCATGGGGGATGACGGCCTCCGACAGGTCCAGCTCGACGCTGCCGTACTTGGACTCGACGCCCAGCCGCCTCGGGACCGACCAGTCTCCCGAGCGCTTGATGTGACCGTTCTTCGACTCCAGGTTGACGACGTCCTCGGCCGGGGGCGTGTCTGCCGGCAGATCCTCGATCAGGCCCGCCAGATCGCCGTACGTCCGGGCGGTGAGCGCCAGCTCCAGCCGGTCCTCCAGCTCTAGCTGGGTCAGACGGCCCTCGGTGAACGCCTGCTGGAGCCTGCGCGCGCTACGCTCGCGATCCTCGTCCGAGACACGCATTTGCAAATCCGACATGTCCCGAGCATAGGTTCGGTTGTGTCAGAACGGGAGGCGTCGTCCTGAGGGTGTACGCAGATCGAGGGGGAGCGGCCGCTGCGGGGGCTTCGACGGCCGGACGATCTGGAGTCTCTTCATAGTCGATGCTTACCCACCTGATTGCCGTGAAGTCCTCAACGCGAGGTAGCGTGATGACCGATGGCGGTCGAAACGTTCGCGCACCCGGCCCTCTTCTACCGAGGCGACCGGGAGTACGTGGCTGCTACCACGGCTTTCGTCCGCGGCGGCCTGGAGGCGGGCGACCCCGTGGCGGTCGCGGTCCCGCCGAAAAATCTTGCCAGGATCAGGGAAAGTCTTGAGCGCGACGCGCAAGAGGTGTTTTTCCTCGACATGACCATCGCCGGGCGCAACCCCGGACGGGTCATCCCGGCCGTGCTGCGCGAGTTCGCCGACCGCCACCCCGACGCCCACGTGCGGATCATCGGCGAGCCGATCTGGCTGGACCGCACCGCGATGGAGTACCCGGCCGCGGCCCAGCACGAGGCGCTGATCAACTTCGCGTTCACCGGGCGCCTGGCGACGATCCTGTGCCCGTACGACCTCGGCGTCATCGATCCAGAGATCATCCGCGAGGCCGAGCTGACCCACCCTGTGCTGCGCTACGCGAGCGGCGAGCGGGCCAGCGGCGGCTACGCCCCGCAGACGGTCGTCGACGGGCACAACCAGCCGCTGGCCGAGCCCGCCGACTTCGTCTCGCTCCGGTTCGACCACACCAACCTGGCCGCCGCCCGCGGGCTGGCCGCCAAGTGGGCCGCCGACCACGGGTTCTGCAGCGCCAAGCTCGACGACATCCGGCTGACGGTCGCCGAGCTGAGCGCCAACAGCCTCGACCACGGGGGCGGCTCGGGGCTGTTCAGGATCTGGGTCGAGGGGCGCCGGCTGGTCTGCGAGATCAGCGACGCCGGCCACATCACCGACCCGCTGGCCGGGCGCCGGCCGGTCGATCCGCGGGTCGCAGGCTCGCGCGGGCTGCTGATCGTCAACCTGCTCAGCGACCTGGTCCGGGTGCACACGCGCGAGGGGTGCACCGTGGTCAGGACCTACTTCGACCTGCCCGGCAGCTCCTAGCCCGGTTCACGACTCGATTCCCGACCCCGTCATGCTCGCGTAGCGCTCGCCGCGCACCGCGCCGGGCGGCACGGCGCGCTCCAGCTCGGCGAGCTGCTCGGCGGGCAGCCCGATCGAGGCGGAGGCGACGTTCTCCTCCAGGTACTTCAGCCGCTTGGTGCCCGGGATGGGCACGATGTCCTCGCCCTGCGCCAGCAGCCAGGCCAGCGAGAGCTGCGCGCCGGTGATCCCGGCCTCCTGGGCGATCCGCAGGACCTCGGCGGTGAGCTTCGCGTTGTGCTCGGCGTTCTCGCCCACGTTCCGCGGGAAGTGCTTGCGGAAGTCGTCGTCGGGCAGCTCGTCGGCGGCCGGGATCGTGCCGGTCAGGAAACCGCGGCTGATCGGCGAGTACGCCACCAGCGCGATGCCCAGCTCGCGGGCCGCCGGCAGGATCTCCCGCTCGATGTCCCTGCTGAACAGCGAGTACTCGCTCTGCAGCGCGGCGATCTTGTGCGTGGCGTCCGCCGCGCGCAGCGTCCGCGCGTTCACCTCCGACAGGCCCAGGTGCCTGACCTTGCCCTGCTGGACGAGCTCGCCCATGGCGCCGACCGACTCCTCGACGGGGACGTCGGGGTTGCGGCGGTGCATGTAGTAGAGGTCGATGTGCTCCACGCCGAGGCGCTGCAGGGAGGCGTCGCAGGCCGCCCTGATGTACTCGGGGGAGTTCTCGATGCTGCGGGTGTCCCCCTCCCGCTTGACGCCGAACTTGGTGGCCAGCACGACGTCGTCGCGGCGGTCCTTGATGGCCCGGCCGACCAGCTCCTCGTTGTGGCCGCGGCCGTACATGTCGGCCGTGTCCAGAAAATTCATACCAAGCTCAATGGCGCGGTGAATGACGGAAATGGACTCCTGCTCGTCGCCCTGACCGTAGAACTCGGACATGCCCATGCAGCCCAGGCCCAAGGCCGACACCTCGGGGCCGCCGGTGCCGAGTACACGCTTGTTCATGCTCGTCCCCCATAAGTTGCGATCTTGTGGTCGAGGACCTGAAGGTCCTCCGTCAGCTCGGCGATCCTGGCCCGGACCCGCTCGCGATGCCGCTCCAGCAGCGCCTGCCGCTCCGCGAAGGTGTGCTCGCCCATGCGCCGCAGCTCCGCGTACCGGCACATGTCCGCGATCGGCATGCCGGTGCTTCGCAGCTTGGTGAGGAAGGCCAGCCACCGGATGTCCGTCTCCACGTAGTCACGATGGCCGCTGCCGTCGCGCCCCACGGAGTGGATGAGTCCTATACGCTCGTAGTAACGCAGCGTGTGCGCGCTCAGTCCAGACCGCCGCGCGGCTTCCTGGATCGTCATGGCTACAGGCTCTCCCTTGGAGTGCGCTCTAAGTCAAATCGGGTACAGCTGACCGTACCTACCCTGAGGAGGGCACCCCCACCCAGGGATGACTCGGCGCAGGTCAGCGACCCCTCTCCCTGAGGTGCCACGACCAAGGTATTAAGGGGCCGATCAGGGCTTCTTCGGGCCGATCTCCGATACTCCGCGAGCCCGCGTTCCACGACCTTTGAGGCATGAAGGCATTGCTTGTCAGTGGAATCGCGGCCATCGGCACCGGAACCGGCGCCATGCTCACCTTGCACGCCGAAGCGGGGCTCGACCCGTTGCACAGCGTGATCAGCGAGTACGCCTTCCAGCCCGCCGGCTGGCTGCTGCCGACCGCGCTGACGCTGTTCGCGGCCGGCTCGGCGCTGATCGCCGAGGCGCTGCGCCGGGCGGGCGCGAACC
>NZ_JAHKRL010000343.1 GCF_019396405.1 Nonomuraea rhizosphaerae
ACGAGCGCGCCGCCGAGGCCGCCGCCCGCTACACGCGGTGGACCCGGCACACCGCCGCGCCGGAGCTGCGCGCCCTCGCCGCCCGCTGCCGGGCGCTGACCGCGGCCGACGGCGGCTCCCGCGAGGCCCACTACGCCGAGAGCCTGCGCCTGCACGCCCTGTCCGACTTCCCGCTGGAGCGGGCCCGTACCGAGCTGCTGCTGGGCGAGCACCTGCGGCGCGAGCGGCGGCGCAACGAGGCCCAGGGGCACCTGCGCGGCGCGGCCGACGACTTCCGCCGCATCGGCGCGATCGCCTGGGCCGAGCGCGCGCAGGGCGAGCTGCGCGCCACCGGCGAGTCGTCGCGGGCCCCCGAGGCGGGCGCGCTGAGCACCCTCACGCCGCAGGAGCTGCGCATCACGCTGGCCGTGGGGGAGGGGCTGACGAACCGGGAGATCGCCGCGCAGCTCTTCCTCAGCCCGCGCACCGTGGACTACCACCTGCGCAAAGTCTTCCAGAAGGCCGACATCACCTCACGGGCCGAGCTGATGCGACTGGTCCTCGCCGAGCGCCCCTCCTGAACCGCCGGCGTCCCTCCTGAGCCGGCTCCACGGAGGGACTGGCGGCTTCACTGATTCGCCGCCGGCCCGCCGTTCCTAACGTTGGCGACATCAAGTCACTCCCGTTAGGAGCACGGCAATGTCAACCCCCCGCATCCGCGAGATCGGCCGCTTCGTCCGGCACTACATCGAGATGGTCATCGCCATGCTCCTCGGGATGGTGCTGCTCGGCATGCTGTGGGACGCGGTCCTGCCCGAGATCACCCGGGTCGACGTGGACACGCTGATCATGGCCGCCGACATGACCGTCGGCATGGGGCTGTGGATGCTGGTCCGCAGGCACAGCTGGGCCAGCATCGCCGAGATGAGCGTGGCGATGGTCGCGCCGTTCCTCCTCCTGCTGGTCCCGTACTGGTTCGGGCTGGTGTCAGGGCACACGGTGATGATGCTCGGGCACGTGCTCATGTTCGTCTTCATGTTCCTGGCCATGCTGCGGCGGCCCGGTGAGTACACCCAGCACCACCACCGGACACGCCCGAAGGGCAAGTGGCTGTGGCGCACGACCGTGGTCCTGCTCGCGCTGCTGCTCCCGGCCGGGGTCGCCGCGGTGAACACCAGCGGCACGTTCGGCGCCCAGTACACGGCCCGCGCCGACACCGTCTCCGCCCAGCCGGTACGGAAGGCGCACGACCCGGCCAAGCCGACCGTCGCCCTGCTGACCAACAGCAAGGGCACCAACGTCGCCGACCTGCTCGGCCCGTACGAGACGCTGGCCTCCACCGGCCGGGTCAACGCCTACGTCGTCTCCCCGGCCTCCCGGCTGGTCCCCCTGACCGGCGGCCTCGACCTGGTGCCCGACCTGACCTTCGACGAGCTGGCCCGGCTGCTGGCCGACCAGCGCGACACCCTCGACGCCGTGATCGTCCCCGCCCTCCAGCAGCCCGGCGCGGCCGAGCGCGACTCGATCAACACCTGGCTGCGTCAGCAGGCCGCCGCTGGCGCGCTGACCGTCAGCGTCTGCGCCGGCGCCCGCACCCTGGCCGGCAGCGGCCTGCTGGACGGCCACCCGGCGACCTCCCACTGGCTGCGCATGTCCGGCCTGCGCAAGGACTTCCCCAAGGTCAACTGGGTGAGCGGCGTGCGGTACGTGGACGACGGCGACGTGATCTCCACCGCCGGCGTGCTGTCCGGCGTCGAGGGCGCCCTGCGCGTCATCGAGCGGCTGCTCGACGTGGACACCGCCCGCAAGGCCGCCCAGGCCGTCCACTGGCGCCACTACACCCCCGGCGTCCCGGGCCGGATCCCCGTCTCCAGCCTGCGGCCCGCGGACGCGGTCGCCATCGTCAACGCCGCCTACCGGCCCAGCACCATCGGCGTGCGGCTCGTCGAGGGCACCGGCGAGCTGGAGCTGGCCTCCGTGTTCGTCACCTACACCGAGGAGTCCGTGGTCGGCCGCACCGTCGCGATCGGCGACGGCCCGATCCGCTCCGCGCACGGCCTGACCTTCGTCCCCCGCGTGACGGTCGCCGCCGCCTCCGTCGACCGTCTCCTCGTCCCCGGCGTGGCCGCCGCCCGCGCCCGCGCCGCCGGTCCCGGGGCCGAGTACCTGCACACGACCGAGGAGTTCGCCTTCGACCCGGTGCTGCGCGACCTCGCCCGCACCTACAGCGTGGCGACCGCCCGCTTCGGGGCCAAGACCCTGGAGTACGGGGTCCTGGACATCAAGCTGACCGGCAGCGCGTGGCCGTGGGGCGCGACCCTGCTCCCCGTGGTGCTCGCCCTGCTGGGCGCCGCGGCGGCCGTCACCGGGGGCGCGGTGTTCCGCCGGGTCCGCGCCCGCTCCCGGGCGAACGGTGAGCCGGTCGAGGCGGCCGCGCCCGAGCTGGTGCGCAGCGGGTCCTGACACCGCACGCGAGAGGGCCGGGAGGAGCACATCCTCCCGGCCCTCTCTTTTATGCCCCGGATCAGGTGAGCGCGGGGCGGCGGGCGATCCTGTCCCGGTCCGCCGCCGACCCGAAATGGAGGTCGATCTTCCTGGTGGCCTCCGCCCACTGCTCCATGGTCCGTACGGGCGTGAGCGCGTCGACCACGAACGGGTCGTGCCAGCGTTCGACGGCCCGGCGCCACAGCTCGGCCGGGGAGTCGGTCAGCAGGTTGCCGACCGTGCCCTCGTAGGCGAGCATCGCCCGCACCTCCCCGTCGGGCTCGATCTGGAGCGCCGGGTAGCAGCGGCCCTCGCGCAGCAGCTCGGGATGCATCTGCAGGGCCAGGTTGTCGGTGGCGGTGACGTGCACGGAGGGCGGGACCAGGGCGCGCAGGCGCTCGCGGTAGGCAGGGTCGCCCAGCGTGGCCACCTGCGCGTCCGACAGCAGCTCGCGCTCGGCGAAGCTCTCCCGGCTGGCCAGCCCCTCGGGCACCACCGCGCCGAACGAGACGAACCGCAGGCCGGGGAAGCGCGGCACGACGTCGGTGCAGACCTGCTCGACCTGCTGGAAGTTGCTGCGGACCACGACGAAGTCGATGCCGAAGTCGACGCCGGTCCCGTCCAGCATCGCCAGCGCCCCCATGGCCCGGTCGAAGGAGCCGCGCCGGCCGCGGACGCGGTCGTGGACCTCGGCGGTGGCGCCGTCGACGCTCACGCTGACCCGGAAGAAGCCGCGCTTGATGTCGTCGAGCATCTCGGGGCGCAGCGTCCAGCCGCCGGTGAACAGCGCGACCTTGATCCCCGCGTCCGTCATCCGCCCGACGACCTCGAACAGCTCCTTGACCAGCAGCGGCTCGCCGCCGGCCAGGGAGATGCCGAACGGCTTCATCGCCACGATGGCCTCGGCCATCCTCAGCAGGTCCGCCCGCCGGAGCTGGCGGCTCGGGCGGCGGCCCGACTCCGAGTAGCAGTGGACGCAGCGCAGCGGGCACGCGTACGTGATGTCCCAGATGATCTCAAGCGGGTGGTCGGGAATGTTCACGTGGGATCTCCAGAGTCGAGGACGACCATGAGCCGCCTGGTGCCCGCCCGCACCGGGGCCGGGCCCTGGTCGGTGGCGAGCCGCATGCGGGGGAAGCGGTCGACGAGCGTGTCGATGGCCAGCCGGGCCTGCGCCCTGGCGAGGGCGGCGCCCAGGCAGTGGCGGTGGCCGAGCCCGAAGGACAGGTGCGGGTTGACCGGCCGGTCGGGCACGAAGGAGTCGGGGTCGCTGAAGCGCGCGGGATCGCGGTTGACCGCGGCCAGCGCGCAGTGGACGCCGCCGCCCTCCGGCACCGTGACGCCGCCGATCTCGACGTCCTGCCTGACGTACCGGGACGACAGCGTGGTGGGCGTGATGACCCGCAGCAGCTCCTCGACCGTGGCGTCGAGCCGCGACGGGCCGGCCACCAGCTCGTCCCAGCGGCCCAGCAGCAGCTCCACGCCGTCGGTCAGCAGGCGCGTGACGGGCCGGTGGCCCGCGACGAGCAGCAGCCGGACGGCCGAGAGCACGTCGTTCGGGGCCTCGTGGGCGATGGCGCTGATGAGGTCGGCCTGCGGCGCGGCCCGCCGCCGGGCGATCAGTTCCTTGAAGTAGTCCGCCATGACGACGCCCGCGCTCTCGGTGACCGCGGTGGCCACGCCCGCCTCGGCGATCCAGCCGAAGACGTAGTCGCGGACGTACGAGCGGCCCTCCTCCGGGACGCCGAGCAGCTCGCACAGGACCGCCACGGGGAACGGGCGCGAGAAGGCGGCGATGAAGTCGGCGGGCTCGTCCACCGGCATGGCGTCGAGCAGGGTGTCGGCCTCCCGCTGGATGCGCGGCAGCAGCCCCGACACCCGTCGCGGGGTGAGCTGCCGGGAGATCATCCGGCGGAGTCTGGCGTGCTGCTCGCCGGGCAGGAAGAACAGGTCCTCCTCGTCGGGGAGCTCCTTCTCCGGGCCTTTGGCCTGGGGCGCGTCGCCCCTGAGCCGGGGATCGACCAGCACCTCGGCGGCCGTCTCGTGGCCGGTCAGGATCCAGCCGGGCTCCCTGCCGCTCATGTCGACGTGATGGACGGCCCCGGCCTCGCACATCCGGCGGAGCGCGTCGGGGTCACGGAGCATTTTTACCGTGACGACGGGCAACGCGGTGGGATGATGGTTCATGGATGACCCTTCTCTGCCCGGGGTCGGGGATCGCTGCCTGATCCCCGACCCCGGTCTTCATCAGCAGGTGTTCGCGTACGACGTGACGTGGCTGTAGCACGGGTGCGCCGTCACAGCCTTGGGCGCGCTGAGCGCCTGGAGCTCGAGAACGAAAGCCATTTCCTTCACCTCCTTCCGGCACCCTCGACAGCGGGTGAGCGCAGGTCGAGGGCGGGGATGATCGACGCGTTCCGGTCGAACGCGACGCCTAGGGCGACCAGCACCCCTGCCGCTCCGGTGGCCAGGTCCATGGACAGGCGCAGGAGCTGGTTGCCGGGGAAGGCCAGGTGTCCCCGATGAGACAGGGCGTGCCAGGCGAGCCTGCGCACGTGGTCGCGGATCTCGTGCCGGTTCTCCTCCGGCCCGAGGTGGTGGAGGGCGGCGATGGTGCCCGCCCGGCCCATGAAGAGGAACGGGTGCCGGATGAACGGCGCGCTGCACGCCCTGCGGGCCCCGGCGATGACCTCGGCGAAGCCGGGCTCCTCGCGCCGGGCCAGGTACTGCGACAGGACCAGCGCCAGCCCGCTGCTGCCGGTGCCCAGGTAGGCGTGGTAGCTGTTGTTCTCCAGGAGCTGGAAGGTGCCGTCGGGCAGGTCCTGGCCGCGCGCGACCTCCCGCCGCAGCGCCTCCAGGGCCAGATCGAGGTAGCGCTCCTCGCCGGTGCTCTCGCGCAGCCGCAGGAAGAAGTGCGCGACCCCGGTGAGGCCGTGCTGGAGCCCGTTCTTCTCGCAGCCGTCCAGGTTCGCGGCCAGGCGTTCGCCCAGCGCCGCCGCCCCGGCCGGGTCGCCGAAGTGCAGCCGGGCGAGACCGGCCCCGGCCAGCCCGCCATGGATGCCGGGGACCGCGCACCGAGGCTCGGCCGCATTGGCACGTTCCAGAACTTCCCGGGCGTCGTCGTGGCGGCCCAGCTCGTCCAGGACCACCGCCACGCCGTGCAGGCCGTCCAGCAGGCCCGGCCGCGCCTGCGGCGTCCCGCGCACGGCGGTGACCAGCCAGTCCACGTGCTCCTCCGGTACGGGCGCGCCGGCCTGGCGCAGCGCCCAGAGCACCCCGGCGGCGCCGTAGGCCACGGTGGCGCCGCCCGACACGAACTGCCGGGGGTCGCCGGGGAAGAGCCGGTCGCGGCGCTCGGGCGTCGCGCCGGCCAGCAGGCCGGCCACGAGCGAGTCCTTGATCGTCGGCCAGTCCGGCCCGGCGAACAGCCCCGCCGGCTCGTCCACGCCGGGATCCAGGCCGAAGTGCCTGATCAGCCGCGGCCCGAACCCCGCCGGCACCGGGAAGTTCTCGGTGATGACGTCGGTCAGGCTGGAGCGCTTGACCGGGTCGCGATCCTGCAGCGGCGCGATCGGCAGGAACACCCATTGCCGCAGGCAGTTCATCACATAGTGGTCGGCCGCCCGCCCGGTCAGCCCGGCGGGCGCGGCGAACCCCGGGGCCGCGAGGCCGGGCCGGTGCGGGTCGGCCAGGTCGCAGGCGATCTCGAAGTCGATCAGCGCCACCCGCCCGTCCGGCCGGACGATGACGTTGCCCGGATGCAGGTCCGTGAACCGGACGCCCCTGGAGTGCACGGCCATGAGCGCGTGGTCCACCTTGGCCAGCACGTCCATCGCCCACCGCGTGTACGCCGCCCGCGCCTCGGGCGTGGGATCCGGCCCGGCCAGCGGGAAGCGCGCGAACACCTCCTCCAGCAGGGTCGTGCCCTCGATGTACTCCTCGACCAGGAAGTGGTGCTCCCAGATCACCAGGTGGTCCAGCACGCGGGGCACGCAGTCCAGGCCGTCCAGGCGTCTGAGCACGTCCCGCTCGCGCGCCAGCCTGGTGACGGCGTCCACGCCGTCCCGGTCCAGCCCGGCGTGCGGGCGCGCCTCCGACAGGACCACGTACCCGCCGGACTCCTTGTCGCGGGCCAGGTACACGCCACCGCCGTTGGAGTAGTGCAACGGGCGCTCGATCCGGTACGGGAAGTCCTCCGCGCCGCCCTGCCCCCGTCGCGCCAGCGACTCCCGCAGCACCTCGGGAACGCTCACCCATTCCGGCACGGTGAAGGCGGGCGAGCGGTCGTCCGGCACCAGGTCCCCGTCAGGGGTGCGGATCGCGTACACGGTCTCACCGGCGGCCGAGACGTAGGTCATCGGCTTGAACGCGCCGTACCGCACGTAGACGGGGGCCTCGCCGTAACGTAGGTCGCTGAGCACGTACGGCCCGTCGAACCCGCGCAACAGGCTCTCCAGCTCGGGCAGCACCTCGGCGAGGGCCGCGTCGCCGAGCGGGTAGAGGGTCAGCAGCTTGCCGCTGCCGCCGCGCTCGGCGTACTTGCTGTTGAGCAGCCGCATGGCCGCGCCGCTCCGCAGGAACTTCACCGGCAGGCCGTTGGCCAGGCAGAAGTCCAGGACGAGGTCGCACACGCGCTCCGCGTGGTCCGGCGTGGCCGAGACGTGGATCTTCCAGCCCTGCTCGGGCAGCTCCACGCCGGGCGGGCGGAGCACGACCCACAGCTCCTGCTCGCCCCTGCGCCAGCCGTCAGGCGGCTCCCTCCCGGCGGCGGCGAACAAGGTGTCGTGGTCGGGCATGCGCGACGGCTGCTCGAAGAACACCGGATCGGCCTGGCAGAACGCCAGCAACTGCGCGATGGTCGCATCCATGGGACAACCTCACTTCGAGGAGAGGACGACGGGCAGCTCCAGCAGGTAGCGCACGCGGTTCTGCCGGTAGTGCAGGTCTCGGGCGTCGTGGGCCAGCTCCGTGCCGGGGAAGCGGCGGGTCAGCGTCTCGATCGCGATCCGCGCCTCGATCCTGGCCAGCGCCGCGCCCAGGCAGAAGTGGTGGCCGTGGCCGAAGGCCAGGTGAGGGTTGGGCGCGCGGTCGACGTCGAGCGCGTCCGGCTCCTCGAAGTGCGACGGGTCCCTGTTGGCCGCCACCAGCGAGGCGGCGACCAGGTCACCGGCCGGGATCCGCCTGCCGCCCACCTCGACGGGGGCCGTCACCGTCCTGGCCAGCCCGACGGGGAACGGCGTCACGTACCGCAGCAGCTCCTCGACCGCGCCCTCCACCAGCGAAGGGTCGGCGACCAGCCGCCGCCACTGCTCGCCGTCGCGCAGCAGCGCCGCCACGCCGTTGGCCAGCAGCGTGGTGGGGGCGCGGTGCCCGCCCACCATGAGCAGCCGGCTCGCCGCGACGAGGTCGTCCTCGCACAGCCGCCCGCCCTCGGCCCGCACCACCCAGCCGAGCAGGTCGTCGGCCGGCACGACCTTCCTGGCCTCGATCAGGGCGCGCAGGTACTCGTCGACGTCCTCGTGGGCCCGGGGCGGGACGGCGTTCATCCGCACCAGCAGCCAGTCGGCGATGTAGTCGCGGTCGCGGGCGGGGACGCCGAGCAGCTCGCACAGGACGACGATCGGCAGCGGCCGGGCGAACGCCCGCACCAGGTCCACCGGCTCGCCGGTCGGGATCGCGTCCAGCAGCTCGTCGGTGGCCCGCTGGAGACGCGGCCGCAGCGCTTCCATCCGGCGCGGCGTGAGGTGCTGGCCGACCAGGCGGCGCAGCCTGGCGTGCTCGCGGCCGTCGATCGTGATCAGGTCCTGCTCGCCGCGGTGCTCGACGTCGCCCTGCAGCCGGAAGCCGGCGGTGATCTCCGTCCGGCCGCTCAGCGCGGCGTCCGCGAGGGTGACGGTGCTCGCCTGGTGCCCGGTCAGGATCCACGACGTCGAGACGCCCGGCGCGTTCACCCGGTGGACCGGGCCCATGTCGCGCAGCTGCCGGATGACCTCGGGGTCGTTGAGCAGCACGGGCGTGAGCGCGGGCAGCCTGGCGGGACACCTGGCCTCGCCGTCGCCCTTCAGGCCGGGCTCCAGCGAGCTGAGGAACGACTCCACCCGCTCCCCGTCGTCCTGCCCGTCGCCGTCCCCGTCGAGGATCAGCGACGGGCAGCACAGGTGCGCGGCGTCGA
The DNA here is from genome assembly GCF_019396405.1 of Nonomuraea rhizosphaerae. Lineage (GTDB taxonomy): Bacteria > Actinomycetota > Actinomycetes > Streptosporangiales > Streptosporangiaceae > Nonomuraea > Nonomuraea rhizosphaerae. Next base: position 8,636 of record NZ_JAHKRL010000343.1, read on the forward strand.
GCGCGCCGGGCGCGCCGGGCACGCCCACGGCCACGACGGCGGCGGCCCGCTCCGGGTGGCGGTCGGCCACCTCCAGGACGGCCGCAGCGGCCGTGCCGTGTCCGAGGAGCACCGCGCGGTCGGGGCTGTCCGGCGCGGCCAGGTAGTCCGTGATCGCCGCCACGCACGCGTCCCGGTCGTCGACCGGGACGGTGGGAGTGCGTACCCGCCAGCCCTGGCTCGCGGGCCGTCCCCATGGCCCGAAGATCACCAGCGTTCGGTTCGTCATGCCCGCCCCCCTCGCTCCCACGGCCTGACGAGATCCGAATATGCGGGGCGGTCCTTGGCGCAATCTTGGAACGTTCTACAAGAACGCCCTTGCGGGCCCGATCTTCCGGACAAGGCGCGTACAAGGCGACGATCTTAGGTTTGCCCGCGTCGCGGGTGGGGTTCCGTCGAGCGTGCGGGGGGCTGGGGATGGGCGTGCGGGGCAGAGGCCGTGCCGGGAACGGGACGGCGGGGGCGCTGCCCTCCCTGGCGACGGCGTGGTGGGACGCCCACACGACGGCGCTGGCCGGAACCGGGTTCCTGCGGATCGCCCGCCGGCTGCCCGCCACCATGGCGGGGGCCGTGGCGGTCGCGTGGCGGGCCAACCGCTGGGACACCGCGCTCGCCCTCGCGCTGAGCCTCGCCGGGGGGATCGTGACCGCGTACGGGCTGCTGGCCACGCGGGACGTGCTGGTGGTGCTGTTCGCCGGCGGGCCGACGCCGGAGCGGATCCGGGCGGCGCTGCCCGCGCTCGCGGCGGTGGCCGCGGCGGCGGCGACCAGGTCCGGCCTGTCGATCGGCGCTGGCTGGGCGCAGGCCAGGCTGATGCCCAGGGTGCTGACGCTGGTGGAGCGGCGGCTGTTCGAGCTGACCACGCGGGTGGAGCTGGCGGCGTTCGACGACCCCGGCTTCAGCGACGAGATGAAGCGGGCCCGCAACCGGGGCGGCATGGCCCTTCAGTCCGTGGTGCGCGGGACGCTGGACCTGGCCGCCGGCCTGGCCGGGCTCGCCGGGACGGCCGCGGCGCTGCTCGTGGTGCACCCGCTGCTGCTGGCGGCGCTGGTGCTGGCCGGCCTGCCGGGGGCGTGGGCGGCGGTGCGGGTGGCGCGGCTGTCGTACGCGAGCGAGCGCAACCGGACCAGCCGCCGCCGCAGGATGTGGATGCTGGGCGAGCTGATGGCCGAGCGGCTGACCGCCGCCGAGGTGCGCGCGTTCACCATGCGCGGGTTCCTGCTGGGCGAGTATGACCGGATGGTGGACGCCGAGACCGCCGCGGAGCTGGAGGTCGTCTCGGGCCAGACCCGCGTCCGGGTGGCCGGCGGCGTGCTGTCCGGGGCCGCCACGGCCGGCCTGTACGTGCTGCTCGGGCTGCTCCTGGCCGGCGGCGCGCTCCCGCTGGCGGCGGCGGCCACGGCGGTGCTGGCGCTCCAGGCGGCCAGGCAGGCGCTGTCCCTGGCGCTCACGAACGTCAACAAGATCTACGAGGAGGGCCTGTACTACGGCGACGTCACCGAGTTCTGCGACCGCTGCGTGTCCTGGCTGCCGCCCGGCAGCGGGCTCACGGCCGGCGTGCCCGCCCCTGAGGTCATCGAGGTGGAGCGGGCCACGCTCAGCTACGGGCACACCGGGCGGGCGGCCCTGGAGGGCGTCAGCCTGAGCATGCGCCGCGGGCAGACCATCGCGCTCGTCGGCGAGAACGGCTCCGGCAAGACCAGCCTCGCCACGCTGCTGGCCGGCCTGCGCGTCCCCACCTCCGGCGCGGTCACCTGGAACGGGGTGGCGCCGGAGAGCGTGGAGCGCGAGGAGCTGTGGCAGCACGTCGCGCTGGTCAGCCAGGAGTACTGGCGCTGGCCGTTCACCGCCGCCCGCAACATCACCCTGGGCAGCGGGCGCACCGCCGGGGACCCGGTCATGATGCGGGCCGCCGCGGTCAAGGCGGGCGCCCACGAGGTGATCGAGAGCCTGCCCGACGGGTACGAGACGCTGCTGTCGCGCGTGTTCGCCGGCGGTCACGACCTGTCGGGCGGCCAGTGGCAGCGGCTCACCTGCGCCCGCGCCTTCTACCGCGACGCGCCGCTGCTGATCTGCGACGAGCCGTCGGCGGCCCTCGACCCGAAGGCGGAGCACGCGCTGTTCGCCGGCCTGCGCGACGGCGCCGAGCGGCGGATCACGGTGCTGATCACGCACCGGCTGGCCAACGTCCGGCACGCCGACCGCATCTACGTCCTGCATGAGGGCCGGGTCGTGGAGCAGGGCACCCACCGGGAGCTGCTGGACCTGGGCGGCCGGTACGCGGAGCTGTTCACCCTCCAGGCCGACGGCTATTTCGAGACATCTCTTGATTTCGAGACCTCTACCGAAGGCGAGCGCATCGCATGACCACCGAACCGGCCCTGAACGAGCCCACCTCCCTCACCCCCGCGCAGCTGCACGACGGGCCGACCATGTGCCGCATGCGCGACGAAGGGCCCGTCCACCGCGTGGACCTCGGCCGGGGCGGGACCGAGTGGCTGCTCACCGGCTACGACGTGGCGGTGACGGGCTTCTCCGACCAGCGGCTCCAGGGCGACGGCGGCGTCCAGGGGAGCCCGATCGAGGAGGCCGAGCGGGAGGGCCGGATCATCTTCGAGGAGGACCTGGTCGACCTGTCGGGCAAGGACCACCTGCGCGTGCGCAGGATGATCTCCCGGCAGCTCACCCCCCGCAGGGTGACGGCGATGCTGCCGCGGATCCAGCGGATCACCGACGAGCTGCTGGCCGCGATCCCCGCCGACCGGCCCGTGGACCTGATCGCCGCGTTCGCGCGCCCCCTGCCGATCATGGCGCTGTGCGCGCTGCTCGGCATCCCGGACGAGGACCGCGCGTACGTGCACGCCTACGTGACCGGCAGGGTCGCCACCCAGCCCGACCAGCCCCGGGCCGTGTCGCCCGGCCCCGACATGACCACATCCGAGACCGTGGACATGGTCGCCTATGTCACCTCCTTGATCGCCGAGCGGCGCCGCGAGCCGGGGGACGACCTGGTCAGCTCCATGATCCGGCAGGCCGGGAAGGACGGGCTGCCGGACGCGTACGTGGTGGCCGGCGTGCGGCTGACACTGGTGGCCGGGCACCGCGCCGTCACGAGCCTGGTGGCCAACGGGATGGCGCTGCTGCTGGGCCCGTCCGGCATGTGGCGGCGGCTGGTGGACGAGCCCGCCCTCGTCGACCGGGCGGTGGAGGAGCTGCTGCGCTACGTCACGCCGATCGCCCTGAGCGTGCCCCGCCACACCACGGCCGAGGTGGAGTTCGGCACGTCGGCGCTGCCGGAGAACGCCGTGGTGCGGTGCGCCTGGTCGGCGGCCAACAGGGACCCGGCGCGGTTCGACCGGCCCGAGGTGTTCGACCCGGCGCGGGAGGACAACGGGCACCTGGCCTTCGGGCACGGCCACCATTTCTGCCTGGGCGCCGCGCTGGCCAGGGCCGAGACGCGGCTGGCCCTGGCCACGCTGGCCGAGCGCTTCCCCGCCATGCGGCTGGCCTCCTCCAACCTGCGGTACAGGGTCGGCGATCTGCGCGAGCCCAGGGAGCTCCAGGTGATCCTGCGCCCGGTCTGACCGCCCTCCGGAACGCCGAAGGGCCCGTCGGCCGAGCACGGCGGACGGGCCCTCACGAGAACGCGGTCAGCCCTTCTCGGCCTCTCCGGTGGCCTGCTCCATGGCGTCCTCAGGTGATGCCTCCAGGTCCTGTTCCGCATCCGCTCCCGCCTGCGCCGAGGCCTTGTCGAGGCGGACCCAGCTGGTCACGCTCTCCACCGCGAACAGCACGAACAGGTACGCCGTCAGCACCGCCAGCACCGGCGTCAGCACGCCGAGCGCGGCGCCGATGCCGATGATCAGCAGGCGCAGCTCCCAGCCGAGACCGGCGTGGAAGACCCAGGCGGGCGGCCAGATGCTCTGCCGCGTCCGGTAGACGGTGTCGTAGGTGTGGTAGCCCACCACGTACACCAGCACGAACAGCAGCCATTTCGGCGCGTCGGCGGCCAGGCCGACGGCGATGATCGTCAGGAACTCGGCGCCGCGCAGCAGCGGCGGGGTGAGCCAGTCGAGGCGGCCCAGATGATTGCGGGGCGCGGTCGGCAGCACCAGCAGGAGCACGACCAGCGGCGGCACGAGCAGGATCGGGCCGGGCCTCAGCACGCCCGAGACGACGAGGCCGACGACCGCCAGCAGCGCGACGAGCGTGGCGGGGACCGGGGGCAGGCCCCGGCCGATGCGGGGCGCCAGGGCGTGGACGAGGGGCCCGTCGTCGCGGTAGGCGAGGAGGCGGGCGGTCTGGATCCGCCGGCGCTCCTCGTCGGGGTCCGGCGTGGTGGCGGGGGCCAGCGGTGCGGTGATCATGCGAGCGACCTCATGAGGCGTCCGGTGAGGGTGTAGGCGGCGGCGACGGAGCCCCAGATCACCAGCGTGAGGAAGGTGATGCGGGCGTCGAAGAGGGCGGCGGTGATCGCGATGGCCGCGAACCGCTCGCCGATGGGGAACACGATCATCTTGCGGGCCCAGTGCACGGCGCGGTAGCGCCCGGCGCGGGTCCACATCTTCAGCACGCCGCGGATGCCCTGGCTGCGCTCGGCCTTGCGGCGCACGAGCGCCTGGCGCAGGTCACGGTCGTCGGGGGCGTCCAGCGGCAGCGTGGGAAGCTGGCCGGGCGGCTTGCGGCGGTTGGAGATGCCGAAGGAGAAGTCGAGCAGATGGCGGATGGACTGCAGGCCGATGGCCGCCAGCGCGAGGATCCAGATGTCGTCGCCGTTGCCGGAGACCACCCAGCCGACGGCCAGGCCGGCGAAGACGACGTACTCCTTGAACCGGTCGAACGTGGCGTCGAGCCACGCCCCGAGCACCCCGAACTTGCGGGCGTAGCGGGCGACCTGGCCGTCCACGCAGTCGAAGACGAAGGCGAAGTAGATCAGCACGCCGCCCAGCACCATCCACGGCCGGTCGCCGGTGGCGAAGCAGGCGGCGGCCAGCACGCCGAGCGTGATGGAGATCAGTGTCACCTGGTTGGGCGTCAGGCCGCGGCGGGCCGCCCAGCGCGCGATGAAGCGGGAGTAGGTGGAGACGAAATATGTCGTGAAAAATCCGTCCGCGCCTTTGACGGCGTTGTTGAGCCGGGCGCGGTCCTCGTTGATGCCGGACATCTCGGCGGCGGCCTCGTCGGCGTCCGCCTGGGTGAAGAGCCGGCGGGAGTACAGGTCGCGGCGGGCGCGGGTGCCCACCCAC
>NZ_JAHKRL010000344.1 GCF_019396405.1 Nonomuraea rhizosphaerae
GGGGAAGACCAGCACGGCGTCCGCCCCCAGCTCCGCCGCCACCCGCGCCTCGGACGCCGCCGCCTCCGCAGGGGAGGCGCCCACCGAGCCGCCGGAGGAGCCGCCCGCTGTGTCGTCCGCTGTGCCGCTTGCTGTGCCGCCCGCTGTGTCGTCCGCTGCGCCGCCCGCTGTGCCGCCCCTCAGGCCGCCGCCGACGCCGACGATGACCGGGACGCCCGTGCGCCGGGCCCGCTCGATCACCGCCGCCCGCACGTCCGCCGCCAGGAACGGCCCCCGCCCGGTGTGCGCCAGGACGGCCAGGCCGCCGCAGCCCGAGGCGGCCAGCCGGCCGAAGTAGGCCTCGGCGACGTCGAGGTCCACCTCGCCCGCCGGGGTCATCGGCGTCGCGGCGGCGGCGATCAGCGCGCCCCGCAGGCGATCGCGCAGCTCCGCCGCCCGCGGGTCGATCGGCGCGTCCAGCGCGTCCATCCAGGCTCCCCTCACCCGACAGGCCGGTCCGGGCGACAAGCGTAGGGCGTTCAGTCCCGGCCGGTCACTTCAGCCCCGTCATCGCGATGCTGTTGACCAGGTAACGCTGCAACAGGAAGAACACCAGCAGGCACGGCACCGCCGACACGGCCGCGGACGACATCAGCGTCGACCACTGCAGCTCCTCCGTCTTCAGGACCGTCAGCCCCACGGTCAGCGTGCGCGTGGCGTCGCTCTGCGAGATCACCAGCGGCCACAGGAAGTCGTTCCAGTGCCACAGGAAGACGAACACGCCCAGCGTGGCCAGGATGGGCTTGGTCAGCGGCACCACGATCGTCCAGTAGACGCGCAGCTCCGAGGCCCCGTCCACCTTGGCGGCGTCGAACAGCTCGTCCGGCAGCCCCAGGATGAACTGGCGCATCAGGAAGACCGCCTGGGAGTTGGCCAGCGTCGGCACGATCAGCCCCCAGAACGTGTCGGCCCCGCCGAAGTCGGAGACCAGCACGTACAGCGGGATGAGCATCGCCTGGAACGGCACCATCATGGTGGCCAGGAACGTCCACAGGATGGTGTCGCGGCCGGGGAAGCGCTTCTTGGCGAAGGCGTACCCGGCCATCGACGACGTCAGCAGGATGATCACCACGGAGACGGCCGAGTAGATCAGCGAGTTGAGCGTCCATTGGCCGAAGCCGGAGGCGTTCAGGACCTGCGCGATGTTGTCGAAGGTGAGCGACTCGGGCCAGCGCGCCGGCACCGTGGGCTTGCCCCGGGGTGACAGCGCCACGATCAGCATCGCGATGAACGGCCCCAGGGTCAGCAGCGCCATGACCGCGAGCAGCGCGTACCGCGCCCACGTCCCGCCGCGCCGGGGCGGGGGAGCGGGCTGCCGCCGGCCGGCGCGGGCGGCCGGGCGCGTGGCCGTCAGCGTCATGTGTTCTCCTTGCCGACGAAACGGCGCTGGATCAGCGAGACGACCAGGACGACGGCGAACAGCACCATCCCCCACGTGGCCGCGTAGCCGAACTCCCAGAAGCGGAAGCCGCGCTCGAAGATGCCGTAGATGAGGGTGTAGCTGGCCTTGGCGGGCCCGCCGCCGGTCATCACATAGATCGTGTCGAAGACCTGGAACGAGCTGATCGTCTCGATCACCAGCACGAAGAACAGCGCCGGCTTGAGCAGCGGCAGCGTGATGGAGCGCAGCCGCTGCCAGGCGCTGGCCCCGTCCACCCGGGCCGCCTCCAGGTAGGAGCCCGGGATGGCCTTCAGCCCGGCCAGCAGGATCAGCATCGAGTAGCCGAAGCCCTTCCAGCAGGAGACGACGGCCAGCGCGGGCAGCACCAGCTCCGAGCGTTCCATGAAGGCCACCGGCGCCACGTCCGCCTTCGCCAGCACGCCGTTGATCAGCCCGTCGAACTCGTAGATCCAGCGCCAGATGATCCCGGCGAAGACGAAGCTGGTCACGTACGGCAGGAACAGGATGCCGCGGAACAGCCCGCGCATGAAGACCACCGAGTTCAGCAGCAGCGCCGAGCCGAGCGAGACCAGCACCACCAGCGGCACGTAGATGGCCGTGTACACCAGCGTGACCCGGAGGCTGGACCAGAAGTTGGCGTCGTTCACCAGCCGGGCGTAGTTGTCGGCGCCGACGAAGTTCCAGTCGCCGCCGATGTTCCAGTTCGTCAGGCTCATGCCGGCCACCCCGAGCGTCGGGAAGATCCGGAAGATCAGGAACAGCACGAGCATGGGCAGGACGAACAGCAGGCCCGTGATGGGGTCACGCAGGCGCACGCGGGTTCACCTTTCCTGGTAGGGGGTCAGCCTCCGCTGGCCAGCAGTTCGTTCGCCTCCTTGGCGGCGGCGTCCATGGCGGTCTTGGCGTCCTCCTTGCCGATCAGCGCCGCCTGCACGTGCGCCGCGACCATCGCCATCACCTGGCGGGCCTTGGGATGGGCGTCGCCGGGGAAGGCGAACTCCAGCGACTTGGCGAACTCCTTGGACGTCGCCGTCTGGCCGGGGATCGTCACGTCGGTGCGCGCGGAGAAGAAGCCGGACTCCTTGGCCAGCGGCCCGGCCACCTCGGGCGAGGCGACGTAACCGGCGAACTTCCTGGCCGCCTCCTTGACCTCGGAGTGCTTGGCCAGGACCAGGCCGCCCGGGATGCCGAACGCGACCCGCTTGACGCCCTGGAGCGGCAGGCCGATGCCCACGTTGTCGGCGCCGATGGCGGCGCCGAGCTGGTCGGCCTGCAGCGCCGTGGCGGCGTGGTACATGGCGGTCTTGCCGGCCGCCATGGTGCCGCCCTCGATGTCGCTGGTCTTGCTGGCGGCGTTCTCCGGCAGTCCGCCGACGGCCTTCAGGTCGAGCAGGAACTGCAGGCTGTCGATCCCGACCTGGTTGTTGACGGTCACGCTCTTGCCGTCGGGGGCGAAGACGGAGCCGCCGTTCGCCCACAGGATCGGGTAGAAGCTCTGGTTCAGCGTCACCTCGGGCTTGCCGGGGTAGTCCAGGACGGCGACCTTCTTGGCGGCCAGTTTGGGCGCGGCCTCCTTCAGCTCGGCCAGCGTCTCGGGGACCTTCGTGACGCCCGCCTCGGCGAACAGCTTCTTGTTGTAGATGGGGGCGGTGATGGTCTGGTAGATCGGCACGCCGTAGAGCTTGCCGCCCACCGACAGCGCCGTGAGCGAGCTGGGCAGGTAGCTGGCCTTGTCGGCGGCGACCACGTCGTCCACCGCCTCCAGCGTGCCCTGCTGGGCGTACTGGGGGATCTGGTCCGGGCCGAGCACGACCAGGTCGAACCCCTTCTTGGAGGCCAGCGCCGTGGTGACCTTCTCCTGGCGGCCGTCCCAGGGCTGCTGGTCGATCTTGACGTCGATCGCGGGGTTCTTGGCCTCGAAGTCCTTCTCGACCTTGTCCCAGAAGGCCTTGTGCTTGGCCTGGTCCGCGATCACGGGGTACATCCAGAGGGTCACGGTGCTCTTGTCCGACCCCGAGCCACCGGATCCGCACCCGGCGATCACGACGCTCAGGGCCGTCGCGAGCCCGGCTGCCGCTGCTTTCCTCATTCGCGGCTTCCTTTCCTGAATACCGGTCCTGACCGAAATCTATTGAGCGGGGCGGAGCCCGGTCAATGGCTGATACATGAACGTGACTAGGGCCTGCCGGGGTAGCCGGCGACGGCGTCCGCTATGGCCGTCACGTGCTCGGACGTGTAGTGCTCGTTCCAGTCGATGGTCAGGAGGGTGCTGCTCACCAGGCGCTCGGCCTCGGGGCACGGGGCCGGGCGGTAGTCCTCCAGAGGGTACTGCGACGCGCCGTAAACGGGCCTGCCCCACAACGGAGCCCGGTTGAGCGGCTCCTGCAGATAACCGGCCCGTGCCGGAACCCCGGCCGCGCTCAGGTGCGCCGCCAGGGCGGGCGCGTCGCCGCCGGGCAGCACGAGCGGGAAGAGCCACCACGCGTGCCCGGGCGGGCGGGGGAGCACGATCTCCCCGGCCCGTACGGACTCCAGGCCGCGCAGCGCCTCGACGAGCAGCCCGGCCGTGCGGCGCCTCGACCCCACCACCCCGGGCAGCTTGACGAGCTGCGCCCGCGCCACCGCGGCCTGCAGCTCGGTCATCCGGTAGTTCAGGCCCAGGCTCTCGTGCGAACGGCCGGCGGCCCGGTCCCAGCCCTTGTCCGCGAACAGCCGCATCCGCCGGGCCAGCTCCTCGTCATCGGTCAGGGCCAGGCCGCCGTCGCCGCAGGTGATGTGCTTCCACTGCTGCAGGCTCAGGGTGGCCACGTGGCCGGCGGCGCCCGCGTACCGGCCGTCCGGCAGCTCGCTCAGCCACGCCTGGGCGCAGTCCTCGATCAGCGTCAGGCCGTGCTCGTCGGCCAGCGCGCGCAGCTCGGCGACCCGGGCGGGCGAGCCGAACAGGTGCACCGCCATGATCGCCCGCGTCCGCGGCCCGACCAGCTCGGCCACCGCGTCCGGGTCGAGGTTGCCGTCGCGCGGATCGACGTCGGCGAAGACAGGAACGGCGTTCTGCGCCAAGATGGGGGCCACGGTCCCGAAGTCCGTGATCGGCGTCGTGATGATCTCGTCCCCGGGATCCGGCGCCGCCGCCACGACAGACAGGTGGAGGGCCGCGGTGCCGGAGCTGCACGCGATCGCGAATCGGGAGCCGTACATCTCGCCGACCTCGCGTTCGAGCGCCCGCGCCTCGGTCCCCCACACGGAGCTGAGCATGCCGGAGCGGATCACCCGCTCCAGCGCCGCCGTCTCCTCGTCACCGAGGGTCCGCCCCGCCGGCTCCGCCATGCTGGGAAAGTGCGGGCCGGGAAAGTGCGGGCCGGGAAAGTGCGGGCCGGGAAAGTGCAGGTTGGGAAAGTGCGGGGTCACGAGCTACCCTTTCGGTCTAGGCCGTAATCAGGAGAAGGTACAAGGAGGCGTGGGTGGGGATTGTCATCGGAGTCGTCGGCCCGCACGATCTCGTCGACGACGTCGCGGCCACCTGCGAGGAGCAGCCCGGCGTGAGCGCGCTCCGGCTCGACTACGACCACGAGTCGCAGGCCCCGGCCATCGTCGAGGCGCACGCGACGGCGGTCGAGGGCTGGCTGTTCACCGGCATCGTGCCGTACATGCTGGCCCGCGACGCCGACCTGCTGTCCCGCCCGGCCGCGTTCGTCGACTACTCGGGCGCGACGCTGCTCAGCGCCCTGGTACGGCTGCAGCACGAGGGCCACGACATCACCCGCCTGTCCATCGACACCATCGCCCCGGCCGACGTCATCGCCACCTTCTCCGAGGCCGGCCTGCCCACCGGCGACCTGCGCACGCTCGGGTACCGGCCGGAGACCACCTCCAAGAAGGTGATCGCCTTCCACAGCCGCGGCCCCGCCCACCCCGTGATCACCTGCCTCAGCTCCGTGCACGAGGCGCTGCGCGGGGAACTGCACGTGCTGCGCCTGGCGCCGTCCGTCCACTCCGTGCGCGTCGCGCTGCGCCAGCTCCTGCTGGCCGCCGAGGGCCAGGCCCAGGAGGACGCGCAGATCGCGATCGGCCTGGTGGAGGCCGACGGCGAGGAGGGCCTGCCGCGTGAGGCCGCGGCGCTGGGCGGCACGCTGGCCGCCTTCCGCGGCGGCACCCACCTGCTGGTGACCACCCGCGGCCCCCTGTACGACGCCACCGGCGGCTTCACCGGGCTGCCCATGCTGGCCAGGCTGGCCGGGCACAGCAGCGTGGTGCGGGTCGGGTTCGGCCTCGGCCGCAGCGCCGCCGAGGCCGAGAGCCTGGCCCGCCGGGCGCTGGCCAGGGCCCGGCGCATCGGCGACGTGGCCGCCGTGCTGTCACTGCGCGCCGACACCGACATCGTCCTGGAGTCGGAGCCCGGCGCGCACGCCGGGGAGCAGAACCTGTCGGTGATCGCCCGCCGCGTCGGCCTGTCGGTGCCCACCCTGGAGAAGCTGCTGGAGGCCCGCGACGCGGCCGGCGGCGACGCGCTGACCACCCGCGAGATCGCCGAACGGCTCGCCGTCCAGCAGCGCACCGCCCGGCGGATGCTGCACCGGCTGGAGCTGGCCGGGCTCGCCGAGCGTACGGGGAACCTGACCAGCGGATCCAGCGGCCGGCCGCTGACCCTCTACCGCCTCACCCTGTAGCCCGCCGGCAACCCCCGCTAGGAGAGCCACCGCTCCACCCCCTCGGCCACGAAGTCGTCGTCGCGCAGCCATGGATAGGCCGCCCAGATCCGGTCGATCTCCGCGAGCTGTCCTGGCGACAGCTCCTCGGCCGGGTCGAGGCACCAGCGGCCGGCCAGCAGCCCCTGGCGGCGCAGCACCTCGTGGATGCCCGGGATGCACCCCCGGAAGCCGTTGGCGGAGTCGAAGATGGCCGCGTTGGCGTCGGTCAGGTGGCCGTCGAGGCGCAGCAGCCGCCGCACCGCCGCGTCGTCGCCCGAGCGGGCCAGCGCGGCCTCCTCCAGCAGCTCCACGGCCCGCCGCACCCAGACCGCCCACTGGCCGAGCAGCCCGCCGACGAACTCCACCTCCACCTCCCGGCCGTCCACCACGACGCGGTGCGGGGTGATCAGGTCGGCCAGGATGTGGTCGTCGTTGCCCGTGTACAGGGCCACCTCGCCGGCCCGGCCCGCCCGTACGACGCCGTGCAGCACGTCGAGGGTGCGGTACCGGTCGAACGGCGCGACCTTCACCCCGACCACGGACTCGATCCCGGCCAGCCGCGTCCAGAAGTCCCTGGACAGCGGCCGCCCGCCCACCGCCGGCTGCAGGTAGAAGCCGATCACCGGCAGCACGTCGCCCACGGCGCGGGCCCGCTCGATCAGCCCGTCCTCGTCCAGCTCCCGGTACGGGCTGAGCAGCACCATGTGGTACCCGAGCGACCTGGCCAGCTCCGCCTCCGCCACGGCCTGCGCGGTCGGCCCGGTGGCGCCCGCCACCAGCACCACCTCCCGCTCGGCCGCACGCCCGGCCTCCCGGGCCGTCACCGCGGCCAGCTCCAGGACGGGCGGCAGCAGGCCGGTGCCGTGGATGGCGAACTGCGTCGTGTGCACCCCCACCGCCAGCCCGCCCGCCCCGGCCTCGACGTAGTAGCGCGTCAGCGCGCGCTGGCGGCGCTCGTCCAGCCTCCTGTCCTCGGTCAGGGCCAGCGGGTGCGCCGGGATCACCAGACCGCGCCGGAACAGGTCGCGTACGGGCGTGTGCGCCTCTGGAGCCGTGCTGAGCACGTGTGGTCCCCCTGTGTGGTCGAGGTGTCGGGTCGGGAACATGGCGCGGGTCAGAAACGTCCGTCGCGGCGTTCGAACTTGGTCGGCCTGCCGAGCAGCGGCCCGCCGTCGGCGACCCAGCGCGCGGTGTGCTCGATCAGCTCGGCGGGCGTCACCCCGGGATAGCCGAACAGCCGGTGGCACAGGGAGGCGTTCGACAGCAGCGCCGTCGGCGCCTCCTCGCCGGTGAACACCGGCTCCTTGCCGAGCGCCGCGCCCAGCGCCAGCGCCGCCTGCCGCACCGAGACCAGCTCGGGGCCGGTGACGTTGAGCACGTACGGCGGCACGCCGGCCAGCGTCAGCGACCGGAGCGTCACCTCGTTGGCGTAGCCCTGCCAGACCACGTTCACCTGGCCCGTGGCCAGGTCGACGGGCTCGCCGGCCAGCACCTTCTGCGCCAGGTCGACGAGCACGCCGTAGCGCAGCTCGACCGCGTAGTTGAGCCGGATCAGCGACATGGGCGTGCCGTCGCGCTCGGCGAAGTGGGTCAGCACGCGCTCGCGGCCCAGGCAGCTCATGGCGTAGTCGCCGACGGGCCCGACGGGGGAGTCCTCGGTGCTGCCGCCGCTGGTGACCGGGACGAGCGGGTAGACGTTCCCGGTGGACAGCGCGGCGATCCTGCTGCCGGCGTACCGCTCGGCCACGCGGCCCGGCAGGTAGGCGTTGGTGAACCAGGTGGCGTGCTCGCGGCCCTGCGTGCCGAACTTGGCGCCCACCAGGAACACCACGTTGGCCGCGTCCGGCAGCTCGCGCAGGGCCCGCTCGTCGGCCAGGTCGGCGGCCACCACGGTGGCGCCCTCGTCCAGGAGCGCCCGCGCCAGGCCCGGCTCCGAGAAGCGGGACACCGCGATGATCTTCTTGCCGCTGTCCCGGACGGCGTTCAGGGCCAGCCGTACCAGGCTCGGGCCGAGCTTGCCGCCGGCGCCGAGGACGAGGATGTCGCCGTCGAGCCCGTTCAGGTCGCCGGCCAGGCCGGTGGTGGGCCGGGCCAGCCGCTCCTCGAGTTCCGCCGTGGTCCGCACACGGCCTCCCTTCTATTTACGGTCCAGACCGTAACTGGCCGATACTTGGGCTGTCAACGGGCAGCGCCGCGCTCAGCCGCTCCCGCGTGCGGAAACGCGCTCCGGGGTGACGCTCTCGCGGGCGGAGACGAGCACGTCGAGGACGGCCCTGGTCTCCTTCCACGGCACCGGGCTGGGCGCCCCGCCCACCATGGCGAGGAACGCCTCGATCGTCCCCTCGTAGCCGAGCCCCTTCACCGGGTCGTCGCCGCCCTCGATCACGATCGAGTCGGTGGAGCCGCGCCTGTGCACGGTCACCGTGTACGACTCGCTCTCCGACACGCCGAGGATCTCGACCGTCCCGGTGATGCCGTCGTCCCAGCGCAGCGCCATCACCCCGCTGTCCTCGGAGCGCAGCGTCGTGTAGTGCCGTCTCGCCCCGGCCGCCCCCGCCAGCCGCACGTCGCCGCCGAGCAGCGCCACCAGCAGCTCCACGCCGTGGATGCCCATGGTGACCATCGTCCCGCCGCCCTCCCCGGGCGTGTCCTGCCAGGCGTTGTAGCCGTCCGCCCACATCCCCACGTCATGCCGTACGGTGGCGCGCACCGCCAGCACGTCGCCCCGATCGACCCCGGCCCTCCTGAACGCGGGCGCGAACCGCAGCACCGAGCTGGACAGCACCCGGTCGTGGATCGGCAGCCGGTCCAGCTCCAGGAGCTGGGCCCGGCTGGCGGCGGCGGGCTTGTTGACGAAGCACGCCGCCCCCGTCTCCAGCACCCTGGCCAGCGCCTGGGGCACCCGCGGGTTCGGCACCGTGAGCACCACGCCGTCGGGCGAGCCGGCCAGCGCCTCCTCCAGGCTGCCGGCGACCTTCACCGCCGGATGCTCGCCGGTGAACCGCCTCAGCCGCTCCGGGTCCGGCTCCCACACGACCAGCTCGGCGTGGCGGGCCAGGGTGAGGGCGTCGGTGTACGGGTGGCTGGTGGCGAGCCCGGCGAGTGCGATGCGCACGGTGGTCTCCGATCTGTCGGGAAGGGAGACCCATCATGGCAGCGACCTGCGCGAACCCCGGCCACCCCCGCGTACGGCCCCCGGTGCACGGTGGTCGCCACCCGTCCCGCCGGCAGGGCCGACGTGACGACCCGCCCGGTCAGCGGGCACGGCCGCGCCAGCTCGACCCCCACCTCGACGTGCGGGACGTCGTCCAGGTAGAGCATGACGTTCGGGCAGCCGCGCTCCACCCCGCTCGCCCGCAGGCACGCCCACACCTCGTCCAGGAGCCGCCCCACAACCCGGGGAACTCCTGCCACGTGGTCGCCGCCGCCACCACGGCCGTCGGGCGGGCGGCGACGTCGAGCACCCTCACCTCGTAGCTCCCGGTCATCCCCGGCTCCCTCCCGGCCGCTGTCCGATCCAGGATGCCGTCACACGAGCCGGCGGGCGAGGGGCAGCCGGGTCCGGTTGAACAGCGCCGCCACGGTCGCCAGCGCGGGCAGCCCCACCACCACGGCGGCCAGGAACGGCCACGGCACGGCGATCGTGGCCGGATCCCCGCTGCCGTACGTCGTCATCGGCCGGCTCAGCGCCACGCCCGTCACCGCGCCCGCGGCCAGCCCTGTCAGCGTCGTTCAAGAGGCTTTCCCGAAGTCGGGCCGAGCCGCTCCGGCCGCTTGATCCCCGGCCTCCGGACGCCGCAGGATGGAGGCATGCCCGTCTCCGACCTGACCGCCGTCGTCACCGGCGGCGGCTCCAGGCGCGGCATCGGCCGCGCCACCGCCCACGCCCTG
>NZ_JAHKRL010000345.1 GCF_019396405.1 Nonomuraea rhizosphaerae
GGCGCGCGGAGGTGATTCCTGTCGGTGGGCGGCGGTAGAAACTCAGCGGCAACCGCGCCGGCGCCAAGGAGGGCATCGCCCACCTGATCGCGCACGGCCACCGCCGGATCGGCTTCATCGGCGACCTCCCCGCCACCCTGTACACGCGCCGCGAACGCTTCCAGGGCTACCGCGACGCCCTGGACGCCGCCGGCCTGCCCTTCGACCGCACCCTCGTCGAGACCGGCCACGACCAGGAGGCCGCCCGCCGCGCCACCCTCCGCCTCCTCGCCCTCCCCAGCCCCCCGTCGGCCCTCTTCGCCGCCAACAACCTCGCCTCCATGGGCACCGTCCTCGCCCTCGCCGCCGCCCGCCGCCGCGACGTGGCCCTGGTCGGCTTCGATGACCTCCCCCTGGCCGAGGTCCTGGACCCGCCCCTGACCGTCGTCGCCCAGGACCCGGCGGCGATCGGTGCGGCGGCGGCGGAGCTCGTCCTGTCCCGCCTGGACGGCGACCGCTCCCGCGCCCGCCGCACCTTGGTGCCGACACGGCTGGTGGTCAGGGGATCGGGAGAAGTACCACCCTCCTCTTACGGGACTATTTAAGGAGAATCGGGCGCAGTTGACGGAGGAACTCGACCGCGTCCGCGCCAGGGTCTCGCCTTGAAGAACCGTGTCTGATGTTCACGGACAACAGTCGTCCACCATCCGCAGTCCAGGCGAAGGCGCGTGCGCCGACCACCTTTCCGCTCTCCTTGATGGGGGTGACGTAACCGGGCCCCAGTCCGTCCGGCAGGTCCTCTCCCGCGCGACTGGCCTTGTCGTTCTCGAGGTCCTGAGCCGTGGACAGGGACGGGTCGAAGAATTGGATCGACAACCGCGCGCCTTGTGCGTCGACCGGTCTCTTGGCGACCGTGCACGATTTGAATCGTTTCCCCATGTCCATCTTGGTGCCATTGGCTGTGTAGTCGCCGAAGCCGACGGCGATCTGAATGGCTTGTGCGGAGATGAGGCCGCATTCCTGAGGGGCAGCGGTCACATTCCCCAGCGGCTGAGTGTCCGGCGTCTGAGGAGGAGCAGACGAACAGGCGGTTACGGTGAGGACGGCGAGTCCGGCAACGGCTGTGGGAAGAACTCTCATTGGTCCTCATCACCGTCAAGGATCGCGGCCGTGTTGAACCCGCCGTCGACGGAGGAGTCCGGTGTGAGGAACACGCGGTCCGTCTCGGGCTTGTTCATCCACTCGTCGTACGCGGTCTGCTGATCCTCGCTCATCTGGTCCCGCGAGATGATTTCGCCGTTCAGCAGGAAGTCCCCTGGCGAACCTTCGGGGAAATTCGTGGAGCGATGGGGGTGGGTCACAGCGGGTGGTGATCCGTCGCCGAACAACCCGTGCCGCATCATGGAGGCGGCGGTGAGGTCACGGAACATGTGCCTGGCCTGCGCGAGGGCGGTTCTGGCCTCCTTCCGCGCCGCGCTCTCCCTGTCGGAGACGGCCTTTCCGTAGATCTGCTCCTTGGCCTGGCCCACCAGCAGACCCGCGAACTTCCCTGAGGGCCCGGGGGCGAGGTCCACCACCTTGGTGACCATCTCTTTGAAAAGAGCGAATCGTTGGTCATCCGCCTTGGCGGCCTTGATGCTGGAAATGCCGGCGGCATGAGTGAGCATGTACGTTGTCATGCTGAGCGAACCCACGGCGCCGCTGAACTCGGCACCGCCGCCGCCCTGCATGACACCTTCCAGGATCTTCTGGCGCCGCGCTTCGTTTTCCTTCCCGGTGGCATCGGGGTGCGCATGGTGCCAGGCATCGAACTGTGCCTTGACCTCTGCCGCCACTTCGGCCGCCTTTTCGTCCAGCAATTTGGCGCTGTACTGCGCGTGGGCGGCGGCCATCGTCTTGAACGCGTCCTCGTCACCGAACGCCCATTTCATGATCTGTTTGTTCAGCGCCCCGTCGAGAGCCGCGCCGTAGGGTTCCACGCCGGACAGGGAGACGTCCGGATCTTCGACGGCGAAGACGCCCAAGGTTCTGCCCGAGCGGGCCTCAGATGTCCGATGTACATCGGTGATGTAGGCGGCCAAGAGGGAGGCGGCCCAGATGCGCGTGTGCGGCAGGTTGGCCTGGACTTTCTCGTCGCTCCAGAAATGCGCCGCCCATGAGGCGACAAGCGCGGACTTGTAGCCGCGTGACTCACCCGGCGGCTGGTCGTGGTCGCGGTACGTCGTGGCCGCCGCGTTGATCACCGCGCCGAGGGTGTTGTCGGCCTCCCCTGTCCAGGGGCGTTGGCGCATCAGGTAGGCCAGTGGTTTGCGGTTCGGGTCGGTGAAGAAGTCCTGGGCCACGGCGGGGTGGTTGACCAGGGCGGGGAGGACCGCCGCCATCGGGGTGAGGTCGCCGGGCGGGAGGGCGTCCTTCGCGCCGGGAATGGTCCACAGGTCGAGGCGGCGCTGCGGGTCCGGGGGGTGGGCGTGGTCGTGGTCGTAGACCTTGGTGACCACGTTCAGCAGGAACGGGGCGTCGAAGGTGCCCGTTCGCAGCAGTTTGCCGATCGCGAACGCGGTGGCCGGGTTCTCGATGTCCTCGATCAGCTGGTCGGCGTACTCGGCGGGGAGTTTCAGGCGGCCGGCGCCGCGTGAGGCGGTGCCGAGGACGGTGCTGAGGGCGGTGGCGAGCCGGTTCTGGGCGTCGAGGTCCTGGTGTTCGGGGCGGGCGGAGGGCGGCAGGCCGGCGCCGTACAGGCGGGCGAGCAGGGCCTTGAGCTCACGCGGCGGCATGACCTGGGCGAAGGCGATCGCGAAGTAGGGGTCGTTCCTGTGCTTCTCGAGGTCGGCGAGGGTCGCGGCGTCGAGGGAGCGGGTCTTGGCCTGGTCGCGGAGTCTCTGGGCCAGGGCCTTGGCGGTGGCGGCGCCCGCGGCGGGGGACTGCGAGAGCCAGTCGGCGTCGTCGGCCCACAGCAGGCCGCCCCGGCCGAGCCTGCCGTCGGGGGTGGCGAGGATCAGGTCGAGGCGGCCCTGGAGGCCGGGGACCTGGGCGCTCATCCGGGCGCCGATGTCGCGGAGCGGGGTCGGGCCCCAGAGCTGGAGGCCGAGTGAGGTCAGCGCCCGCTCGACGTGGACGCCGACCTCGGGGATCGTGCCGCCGGCCCGTCTCATGCCGTTGATGAGCTGGGTCATCAACGCCGGATCGATGCCGACCCGGCTCATCAGCCGCTGCCTTTCGGGTCCTCGGCGGACACGGAGTCGACGAGAGAAAGGGCGTGGACGAAAAGGTCGTTGAAAGCCCGCTCCCAGCCGCGCAGGTCGGCGGAGAGTTTGTCTCCGGCGGGGCCTTTGAGTGCACCACTCTCAACAATTCGGATGAGAGTGGTCACATCGCCTTCGTGCTGATCACGCAATTGCTCGATCCGCCGACGGGCGGCGTCGATCTGCTGCTGCGTCGCCATCATCGCCTGACTCTGGAGGAGAGGGCCGGACGCCTGCATGTTAATCGCGGAAAAAGCCCTGCGCCGAGGAGTTCACGAATCGGCTATGGGTAATGCGAATTTTCGGCTGTTTGATTGGGAAAATGCGTCAGCGCAGGCCGGCGAACATGTCGTCCTCGTGCTCCGGCGCGTCGACGCGGCTGGAGACGCGGATGAACGCCTCGCCCGAGAACGCCTGCTGCTGCGCCTCCTCCGGCATCTGGAGCATGAAGATGTTCTCCCCCTGGCTCGCGTGGGCGCGCAGGGCCTTCAGCTTGCGGTCGACGAACGGGGCCACGTCGACGACGGTGGTGACCTGCTCGTCGGGGGTGCCGAAGTCGTCGGAGGGCTCGAAGTCCAGGTCGACGCCGTTGGCGCGCAGCAGGTCGAACATGTGCCTGATCGCCGTGCGGGGGATGGCGGTGTAGTAGAGCTTGTCGGGGATGCCGGTGGACTCGGTGGCGGCCACGGTGATGCGGTGGGCCTGGACGTGGTCGGGGTGGTTGTAGCCGCTGCCGCCCGTCTCGTCGTAGGTGACGATGACCTGGGGACGGTAGCGCTCGATCAGGGCGGCGAGCTTGGCGGCGGAGACGTCGAGCGGGACGTTGGCGAACGCCTCGGGGTGGTTGTTGGTCTCCCAGCCCTCCATGCCCGAGTCGCGGTAGCCGAGGAGCTCCAGGTGCTCGATGCCGAGGTGCTGCACGGACTCGCGCAGCTCGGCGAGGCGGCGCTCGGCCACCTCCGCGTCGTCGTGGCCGGGGTCGCCGGGCTTGACGCCGCCGGGGCCGTCGCCCTGCTCGCCGTTGGTGCAGGTGACCAGGACGGTGCGGATGCCCTCCTCGGCGTAGCGTGCCAGGATGCCGCCGGTGCTGAGGCATTCGTCGTCGGGGTGGGCGTGCACCGCCATCAGGGTGAGGGGGCTGCGATCCGTGTGCTGCTGATCCATGATGGGAGACACTACCTCCGCCGACCGACAGTTCCGCTCCCAGGATCCAGCGGGAGGCCAGGGTGGGAGCAGGAAAGCCAAGGTAGGGACGGGAAGGTCAGGCGCGTCTGATCAGTTCGTCGGCGCGCAGGCGGGCCGCCGCCGCGGCCGCGCGGTCCCCCAGCGCCTCGGCCAGCGCCCCCTGCTTGAGCCAGTTGAACGGGCTGCACGGCCGTACGTTGATCCGCTCGCTGACCAGCACCCGGGCCAGGTCCGTGCGCCCGCCCCGCAGCGCGGCCTCCAGCAGCGTCTTCTGCACGGCGTCGCGCTGGGCGTGGCTGCCGCCGAACTCGTTGACCCGGTGCCGGATCGGGTACAGCAGGTCCACGACCGCGTCGTCCTCGCCCCGCCCGAAGGCCACCAGCGCGCGGCAGACGGGCAGGCCGACGCGGGCGGTCATCAGGTGGTTGGTGATGCCGGGGTGCGGCTCGGCGAGGTAGGCCTCGCGGCCGGCGATGAGCTTCTCGGCGTCGGCGATCCGGCCCGCGCCCACGTACGACATGACCGCGTGCATGTCGTTGAAGGCGTAGAACGGCTCGGCGACCCTGACCGGCCACGCGTCGGCGAGGGCGGCCCAGCGCGCGTGCTGCGGCGAGCCCTCCAGCAGCAGCCGCCACAGCAGCGCGGCGGCGTCGAGCAGCTCCATGGACCCCTGCCCGCCGGCCAGCGAGGCGTCGTACACGGCCAGGGCGCGGGCGACGTCGCCGGCCTCCAGCGCGTACAGGGCGTAGTGCCACCAGGTGTGCACGTTGAAGAACGTCCCGGTGGACCAGTCGCCGAGCCGGGTGTCGAGGTAGCGGGTGCCGTCGCCGAAGCGACCCTGCATCTCGTACGTGTGCACGACGGCGTGGATGCCCCACACGTCGCGCGGGTTCAGGGAGACGGCCCGCAGCCCGACGTCCTCGGAACGGTCGTAGTGCCCGGCCTCCTCCAGCCCGAACGCGTACATCCCCAGCACGTGCCCGAAATGCCGGTCGTCCTCGTGCCAGGCGCTCAGCGCGCCCCCGATCCGGTCGCGCAGGGAGCGGGCGTCGCCGGTGAAGAAGTCGACCTGGTGCCCGGCGGCCAGGGCCAGGGCGTCGCGCGGGTACTGCTCGGTGATCCGGCCGAGGAGCCGGCCGCAGGTCAGGAAGTCGCCGTCGAGCAGCGCCTGGACGGCCTCGACGTGGGCGCGCTCGCGGGGCAGCAGCCCGGCCGCGCCGGCCCGCCCGCGCCAGGCGGCGAACCGCTGCCTGGCCGTCCGCGCGTCCTCCACCTCGGTGGTCAGCAGCCCGAGGTAGGCGGCCAGCACCTGGCCCATCGGGAAGTCGGGGGACTCCTCCAGCGCGGCGGCGGCCTCGGCGTCGACCTCGGCGCGGAAGTGCAGCAGCTCGTCGATCGCCTGGTCGTAGTGGCGGGCGGCGGCGGCGCCCGCGCCGCTCATGGCCAGCCCGTGCTGGTCGTCTCTCACCGAGCCACTATAAGGACGCGAAATGGCGACTGTCTGTGCAGAAACACGTGCCGGCCGAAAGACGTGCCGATCAAAAGACGTGCCGGTCGAAGACGTGCCGGTCGAAAGACACGCGGGCCGAAAGACGGCCCCGCGTACGTGCAGTTCGCCACAGCCCGCACGCGTACGGCGGGCTACTGTGCGGTCACCGGTACGGATCCACCGGGGGGCCGGTGGGCCGGAGGCGTTTCCCCGTGCGTCTCCGGCCCGCCTCCACGCCCCGGCCAGGCCCCTTTGTCAACCACGAAAAGCCTGGTGATCGCCGCTTTGTTACTCACGCGGCCGTCACCGGTCAACCGAGTGGTGAGAAACCTATTTCCGGACAGTCCGATAAAACACTCCAGCCGGTCACGGATGCGAGATTGTAACGAGGGCATGGAGTGATATGTCGCGCAATCGGTGGGGCGCTAGGGTGCAATCCCCATCAATTTCATGGTGAGGCGGAGGGAGGGCCCCGCAGGTGTACCGCGCGCGTGGCCGTCATGCGCTGTCCGGCCAGGCCAAGCCCACTCCGCTCCTCTCGCAGGAGGGGCCCTGGCTGCCTCCGGGCAGCGGCGTCCACATCGCGGGGCTCACGATCGTCGGCGGCCTGCTGTACCTGGGCTCGGACCTGCGCTCGGCGTCGGGGATGGCCGTGGAGCCCGCGCTGATCGACCCGAAACTGCCCGTGGACATGACGCAGGCCGACTGGGAGGGCGTCGGGCTCGACCACTGGCCCAGCTACGCCGCCGTCCCGCCGGGCACCCGCGCCGCCTATCTGAGCTGGCTGGCCGACGGCCGCTGCCACCCCCGGGCACCGCTCGGCTACGTACTGCTCTATTTCTACGGGCTCGAGCGGCGCGTCCTGCACGACCTGCGCTTGGACCGCTCCACCGTCCAGGACGAGCTGCCGGTCATCCACGAGGAGGTGCGGCGGCTGCTCGGCCTGTACTCCCACCATGACGCCTTCCAGCGGCACGCGGCCCCGTTCGAGGAGCTGCTGACCGCCCTGACCGAGCCCGACCCGGCCGGCCCGCCCTTCGGCCTGCGCGTACGCCTCGGCGAGCTGGCCGCGGAGGAACAGCCGGTGCCCGCCGAATGGGCGCTGGCCTGGCTGCGGGGACACCCCGCCTACCGGCCGCGCACGCCCGCGACGCGCTGCCCGGCCGAGTTCACCGCGCTGTTCCAGATGCGGTACGCGGCGCGGCACGGCGACGGGCTCGTCATCGGCCCCGGCTCCAGGGAGCTGGCCTTCGACTACCGCCCGGCCAGCGCCGGGTTCGCCGGGGCCGCCCGGCCCGTGCTGCCGGGCCTGCCCGACGTGCTGACGCTGGCGGGGCCGACGCGGGAGCTGTTCGCGCTGGCCGAGGAGTGCTGCTCGGCGCTGGAGGCGTACAGCCGCTTCCTGGGCAGGCTGCCCGGCGCGCGCCAGAGCGTGCAGGCGCAGGCGCTGCTGCCCGAGGAACTGCTCGACCTGAACGGGGGCGGTGCCGGACGCGCGGTGCGCTGGGCGGTGGGGCGGCTGGCCGGGCGGCAGACCGTGATCGTGCCCGCGCAGGAGTTCGCCGCGCTGCTGTCCACGCCCGAGCCCGCCACCAAGGACGTCATCGCGCTGGCCCAGATCCTCGGCCGCGCCGGGGTCGGGATCGAGCCGGACCCGCGGCTGGGCGGCCCGCCACCGGTGCAGGGGGGCATGGCGCTGTTCGCCGCGCCGGACGGGCCGACGGCCGCCGCCTCCGACGCCTACCGCGCCGCCACTGTGCTGCTGCACCTGGCCGCCGCCGGCGGCGACACCTCCGAGGCCGACTACCGGCGGGTGGGCGCGGCG
>NZ_JAHKRL010000346.1 GCF_019396405.1 Nonomuraea rhizosphaerae
GAGGACCGGATCGGACAACGCCGAGCCCGGCGCCGGTCCGAGGACCGGACCGGTCGGCGTCGCGATCGTCGGCGCGGGCGTGATCAGCGCCCAGTACCTGCGCCACCTGTCCACCTTCCCCGACGTCAACGTGCTGGGGATCGCCGACCTGGACACCGCCAGGGCGGCGACCGTCGCCCGCGAGTACGGGGTGCCGGTGTCGGGCGACGTGGACACCGTCCTGGCGCTGCCCGAGGTGGAGATCGTCGTCAACCTGACGATCCCGGCCGCGCACGCCGCCGTGGCGCTGGCGGCGCTGCGCGCAGGCAAGCACGTGTACGGGGAGAAGCCGCTGGCCCTGGACATGGACGAGGCGGCCAAGGTCACGGCCGAGGCCGCGAACCTGGGCCTGCTCATCGGCAACGCCCCGGACACCTTCCTCGGCGCGGGGCTGCAGTCGGCGGCCAGGGCGGTGGCCTCCGGGCTGATCGGCACCCCGGTCGCGGTCGCGGCGGCCCTGCAGAACGGCGGCCCGGAGTCGTGGCACCCGAACCCGGAGTTCCTGTTCCAGCGCGGCGCGGGCCCGCTGTTCGACCTGGGCCCGTACTACCTGACCGCGCTGGTGGCGCTGCTCGGCCCGGCGGGGCGGGTGGCCGCCAGCGTGCGGCGGGCCCGTGACCGGCGGGTGATCGGCTCGGGCCCGAAGGCGGGCACGACGTTCGCGGTGGAGGTTCCGACGCACGTCAACGCGCTGATCGACTTCGTGGGCAGCGCGTCGGCGACGACGACGTTCAGCTTCGACTCGCCGATCGGGCGGCGGATGATCGAGATCATCGGCACCGAGGGGGCGTTGTCGCTGCCCGACCCCAACACGTTCGAGGGGCCGCTGCTGGCGCGCGGGCTCGATGACGCCGACTGGCGGGACGTGCCCGTCACGGGGACCACGGCGGGGCGCGGGCTGGGCGTCCTCGACATGGCCCGGGCCCTGCGCGCCGGGACCCCGCACCGGGCCTCCGGCGCGCTCGCCCTGCACGTCCTGGAGATCATGACCGCGATCAGCGACGCGGGCGAGGACGGCGAGTGCCGCCGCCTGCGCACCACGTCGCCCACCCCCGAACCGCTGGCCGAGGACTGGGCCCCGCACGCCGCCACCTTGTGATCAAAGGCGGGCGAACCAGCGGACCAGGGCGGCGGTGGCCGCCTGCTGCGAGCCCAGGTGCCGCGAGCCGCCGTACTCGGGCGTCCCGAGGTCGATCAGGGGCGCCTCGGCCCCGGCGGCGCGCAGCTGGGCGTGGCAGGCGCGGCTGTTGCCGGTCACGGCCTGCTCGTCCCCCTTGGCCATGTAGAGCCGGATCGGGGCCTTGGGCTTCCAGGCGCACACGGCGTCCGTGAGGCGCAGGGCCTCGGCCAGGCCGCCCGTGGGGTGCTCCAGGGCCTTGACGGCGCGCGGGGTGAGCAGCTTCCTCACGGTGCCCGGGGTGCCCTTGACCACCTCGATGCCGGGATGCGAGCCGTCGAGCAGCTTCTCCACGCGCTTGTCGTAGGGCGAGCGGAAGACCTCGCCCGGCTTGTCGTACAGGTGGTGCGTCCGGTTGAACGCGACGAACAGCAGCGCGCTGTAGATCACCCCGGCCTTGGCGTCCGTCCCGCCGTTGAGCAGGGCGGGGATCTCCTGCTTCCGGAACGCGTACGCGCCGCTCACCGGCGCGACCGCGCCCAGCCGGAAGGCGGGGTCGGCGCCCTCCTGCAGCGCCTTGGCCAGTCCCAGCGCCGCCGAGGCGCCCTGCGAGAACCCGGTCACCAGCACGTCGCGCTCCAGCTCCCTGCCCTTCTGCGCGGCGAACGCGCGGGCGGCGCGGAGCATGTCCAGGGAGGCGGTGGTCTCGGAGGGAATGTCCATCCACGGGTGCTTGCCGGGCCCCTTGCCCATGCCCAGGTAGTCGGGCGCGACGGCGGCCATCCCGGCGGACGCGTACGTCAGCGCCGGGGCCCTGCCCCACACGCCCTCGGCGGTGGAGGGCGCGTCGTTCCGGTACAACTCGGTGCCGTGCGCGAACGACACGGTCCGCAGCCGCCGGTCCCCGTTGCGCGGCAGCGCCACCAGGCCGGTGGCGGTCGTCCGCCGCCCGGAGGCGTCCACGGTCCGGTAGGTCAACCGGTACGTGTCCACCCCGTAGCGGACCGCGCGGGTGTCCCACGCGCCGCCGGGATCACTCTTGAGCGTGGCGCCCACCTGCCCCGCCGACTGCGTCGTCAGCCGCTCGGCCGACACCAGGTGGCCACGGTCCGACGAGGCGGATGAAGCGGCCGAGGCGGGCAGCGCGCCCACCGTCACCACAGCCGCCGCAAGCCCCGCCACCAGTGCTTTCCTGTTGTTTGTCATGATCCGAGACTAGAAATCGCGGCACGGCCCGGCCATCCCGCCGTCCGCCCACCCGTGGTGGGGTGTTCCCTACCGCAGCACGTACGCGTTCGTGCTGGCGCGCCCGCCGTTCACCACCGTCAGGTACAGCCACGGCCGCCCCGGATCCAGGTCGCCGGGCGGCGCGAACGGCACCCAGGCCGCCCGCCCCCGGGGCACGCCCACGGTCCTGACCCGGCCGCCGGTCTGCGCGTAGGCGATCCTGACCGTCCCGCCCTCCAGGTTGCGCCCGTCGACGACGAGCCCGTCACCCTGCCTGTACGCGTGGAGCACCAGCGGGTCGTCCCAGGAGGCGTGCAGGTCGTCGCTGAGCGACGGCGTCATCCAGCTCTGCTGGCAGGTGAAGAACGGGTCCCAGCCGTAGGTGATCACCTTGGTGACGTACGGGCCGACGGCCATGACCTGCGAGTCGAGCCGCTTCTTGGTGGTGCGCCCGCGCAGCGGCTGCGGGTCGGACCGCCCGCACTCGCCGGCCACCGGGGAGGGCTCGAACGACTCGGTGTTCGCCCACAGCTCCACTCCAGGCTGGGGCACGGCGGCGGCGGCCGCGAAGTACTCGCGGGTGGCGCCGTGGTACGCCTGCCGGTTCGTGACGTTCCCGACCACGGGCGCCAGCCTGGGATCAACAGGGGCGTCCACCGCTTCGGGGCCGTGGACGGGCAGCTTGCCGGTCCCCCGCCCGTCCTGGACGGCGATCGCCATCGGCAGCCCCTGCCGCGTGCCCGCGATGGCGGCGAACCCCTCGGCGACCAGCGCGGGCGGGTACCCGGTGGTCCTGCGGGCGTCGAAATAGGGGCTGACCAGGATCTTCTTCCCCGGCAGCACCCGCGCCGCCACGGCGTGCTGCGCCTTGTAGAGGGAGAGGACCGGATCCACCCGGGGCCGCCGCTTCACCGCCAGCTCGAACGACTGGTACACCCCCGCGAAGGACGCCCCGAACCGCGTCCGGTAGTCGGTCAGCACCCGCTCGGTCAGCGCCGTCACCGCGCCCAGGTGCGCCAGGTCCGGCAGCCACGGCCGCTTCACGTCCTGCGGCGCGGCGGGCAGCCCGGGGAACACCTTCATCCCGTACGCCGCCGCCTCCGCCACCATGTTCCCCACGCCGTCACCGTCGCTGGAGACCAGCACGAGATCGTACGGCCCCCGCGCGCAGGAGCGCCCCAGCAGCAGCCGGTAGTAGGTGCGCCCGCGGCTCTCGATCTTCTTGTCCAGCCCGGGACAGCGCAGGATCCCGTCGCCGAACAGCTCGCCGACCACGTAGCCGTACACCCGGCGGATCTCCGGCACCGCCGCGCGGGCGGCCTGGTAACACGTCCTCCCGCCGTCGAGGCACCCGGTGAAGAAGGGGTCGGGGCCGCCCTCGCTCACCAGCCGTCCCCGCCCGTCGACCGTGGCGGGCGCGAGCCGCGGCCCGAACGTCACCAGCGTGTCGCCGCCGACGTCGTGGACCGCCTCCACCACCCGCCGCGTGACGCAGGGGTCGGAGCGGGGCACGACCCAGTACCCGGTGATCGCGTACGGGGCGGAGACGCGGGTGTCCCGCTCGGGGCACGCCTCGGCGCGCAGCACCGTGGAGACGGCGACGACCGTGCCGAACAACGTCACCACGGCCGCGACCGCCCGCAGGATCCACCCGGGCGCCAACTGACCTCCTCACGCGAGCGGTCAGAAGCGCTCATACCCCGTCAGGTCACCTCGACGCACATTCAATCATCGGCGGCATCGCGGAACGGGCACGTGAACGTGTGCATGCCCGCCCCCACCTCCTCCTCCGCGCCGGAGGGCAGCGCGACCTCGGCCGTCACCCCGGCCGGCACCGACACCGTCACCGTGAGATTGCCGCCCGACCGGGACCAGGCCACCGCCGCGGGGCCGTACGGCGTCTCGTGCTCGGCCGACGCGTGCGTCAGCCCGGCGCCGGGGCGCGGGGCGACGCGGACGCGCCGGTAGCCGGGCGCGGCGGGCGCGAGCCCGGCCAGCGTGCCGTGCAGGAAGTCGGCGACCGCGCCCAGCGCGTAGTGGTTGAACGAGGTCATCTCGCCGGGGTTGACCGAGCCGTCGGGCAGCAGGCTGTCCCAGCGCTCCCAGATCGTGGTCGCGCCCATCGTCACCGGGTACAGCCACGACGGGCACTCGCGCTGGGCCAGCAGCCGGTAGGCCGTGTCGTACTCGCCGGCCGAGGCCAGCGACGACAGGACCAGCGGGGTGCCGACGAAGCCGGTGCCGATGCGGTGGTCGTCCTGCTCCACCAGCTCCGCCAGCCGCCTGCCGGCGCGGGCGCACTGCGCGGGCGTCTCGTGCAGGCCGAGGTGCAGGGCCAGCGCGTACGCGGTCTGCGTGTCGCTGACCAGGCGGCCCGACGGCGAGACGTATTCGCGGCGGAAGGCGGCGCGCACCTCGGCGGCCAGCTCGCCGTACTTCTTGGCGTCGTCGGCCCGGCCCAGCAGCTCGGCGGTGTCGGCCACGAGCTGGGCGGTCCAGGCGTGGTAGGCGGTGGCGATGAGGGCGGCGTCGGTGCGGGCCTTGCCGGGCCGGTCCGGCGGCGCGGCCGGGTCGAGCCAGTCGCCGAACTGGAAGCCCTCGTCCCACAGGTGGTCGTCCCCGGCCAGGCCGGCGACGTGGTCGACCCACGCCTTCATGCTGTCGTACTGGGTCTGCAGGACCCCGAGGTCGCCGTAGCGCTCGTACAGGACCCAGGGAACGATGACCGCGGCGTCGCCCCACGCGGCGGTGGCGACGGCGCCGTGCCGCAGGTCCACCCACGGCACGTAGAACGGGACCATGCCCGTTTCGTCCTGGTCCGCGGCGAGGTCGCGCAGCCAGGAGCCGAGCGTGCCCGCGCAGTCGTACAGGAAGGCCGCCGTGGGGGTGAAGACCTGGATGTCGCCGGTCCAGCCGAGGCGCTCGTCGCGCTGCGGGCAGTCGGTCGGCAGGTCCACGAAGTTGCCGCGCATGCTCCACACCACGTTGTCGTGCAGGCGCTGGAGCTGCGGGTCCGAGCAGGTGAACCAGCCCGTGCGGCGCATGTCGGTGTGGCAGACGACCGCCCGCACGCTGTCCGGCCCCAGCTCGCCGGGCCAGTCGATCACCTCGGCGTAGCGGAAGCCGTGCATGGTGAAGCGCGGCTCCCACTCCTCCACGCCGTCGCCGCTCAGCGTGTACGTGTCCTCGGCGGCGGCGTTGCGGAGCGGGCGGCGGGCCAGGGCGCCGTTCTCCAGGACCTCGGCGTGGCGGAAGGTGATCGTGTGCCCGGCCGGCCCCTCGACCTGGACGCGCAGGCGGCCGGACATGTTCTGGCCGAAGTCGAGGATCGTCTCGCCCGACGGCCCGGTGACCACCTCGACGGGCCGCAGCGTCTCGATCCGCCGCACGGGCGGGCCGGTGGGGGCGACGAGCAGCGACGGGTCGTGCTCCAGGACGTCGGCGGGCAGCCAGCCGGAGGCGTCGAACCCGGGCGAGGACCAGCCGGCGGGCAGCAGGCGCGCGTCGTACTTCTCGCCGTCGTACAGGCTCGCGGCGGTGACCGGGCCGGCGGCGCAGCGCCAGGAGTCGCCGGTGGTGACCACGTCGGTGGAGCCGTCGGCGTAGACGATCTCCAGCTGGGCGATGAGCGCGGTGCGCTCGCCGTACGTCTCGACGCGGCCCTCGCCGAAGCCGAGGCGGCCGCGGTACCAGCCGTCGGCGAGCGTCGCGCCGACGGCGTTGTCCCCCTCGGCGAGCAGCGCGGTGACGTCGTGGGTGCGGTAGCGCAGCCGCCGGCCGTAGCTGGACCAGCCGGGCGCGAGCACGTCGTCGCCGACGACCTGGCCGTTGATCTCCACCTCGTACAGGCCGTGCGCGCTCACGTACAGGCGGGCCCGCTCGACCGGGCCGCGCACCGCGAAGTCCCGCCTGAGCAGGGTCGCCGGTCCGTCCGGCGGGCCGAGGAGCTCGGCCGGCGGCGCGGCGGCGCGCGCCTGCCAGTCGGACGGATCCAGCAGCCCGGCCTCGACCGGCGTCCACGCGCTCCACTCGCCGGGCGCGCCGTCCTGACCGCGTACGCGCACCCGTACGTCCCTGCGCTCCCGTGAGCGGAGGGCGTCGCCGGGCCACGGCACCAGCACCGACTCCGAGCGTCCCGAGTCCGAGGCCGTCGTCCCGTCGGCGGAGCGGACCTCCACGTCGTAGCCGTGCTGGCGCCGGTCGGCGTCGCCGGCGCGGACGGTCCAGGACAGGCGCGGCCTGGCCTCGCCGATTCCGATCGGCTCGCGGTGGTGCTCGAAACGCAGGTCGATGGTCATGCGGCTCCTCTGGGCGAGCGGTTCTGGCGAGCGGTCAGCCCTTGATCGCGCCGGCGGTCATCCCGGCCACGATCTTGCGGTTGAAGAAGACGAAGGCCAGCAGCGGCGGGATCGTGATGAGCACGATGTCCATGAACAGCAGGTTCCACTGGGTGCTGTACTGGCTCTGGAAGTTGTAGAGGGTGAGCTGGACGGTGGCGTTCTCGTCACCGGGCAGGAAGTAGAGCGGGTTGACGAAGTCGTTGAACACGGCGACGGACGTGGTCAGGACGACGGTGATCGTCACGGGCCGCAGCAACGGGAAGATCACCTGGAAGAACAGCCGGAACCCGGTGCACCCGTCGATCATGGCCGCCTCGTCGAGCTCCCGCGGCACCGCAGCCACAAAAGCACGAAAAAGCAGGACGCTGTACGACATGTGGAAGGCGACCTCGACCAGGATGAGCCCCGGCAGCGTCTTGAACAGCCCGAGCCCCTGCAGCACCCAGATGGTCGGCACGATCGCCGGCGGGATGATCAGCCCGGTCAGCACCAGGAAGTTGACCGTCGTCCCCATCCGCCCCTTGCGCCGCTGGAGCACGAACCCGGCCATGGAGCAGAACACGACGAGCAGCGCCACCGCCCCGACCGTGAGGACCGTGCTGTTGACGAAGGCCCGCAGCAGCACGTAGTCGCGGGCCTCGATGACGGCGACGAAGTTCTCCACGATCGGCCAGCTCGCCGGCCAGGCGAAGTCCAGCTCGGCCGACTGCAGCTCGTCCTTGACCGCCGTGAGCACCATGAACGAGAACGGCACGATGAAGACGACCACGGCCACGACGAACGCGGCGACCTCGGCGCCGGACCTGCGCAGCGCCCTCATGCGGGCACCTCCCTGGCGCTGAGGAAGCGGGTGAGCGGCACCACGAGCGCCGTGACCACGATGAACAGGATCACGTTGCCGGCGGTGGACAGGCCGAAGAACCCGGCCTGGTACTGCTTGTAGATGATCGAGGCGATGACGTCACTGGTGAAGCCGGGTCCGCCGCGGGTCATCGTCCAGATGAGGTCGAAGGAGCGCAGGCCGCCGATGAACGACAGGATGATCACCGAGTTGGTGGCCGGCCAGCTCAGCGGCAGCGTCACGTACCGGAAGCGGTGCCAGGCCCCGCCGCCGTCCACGGCGACGGCCTGGTAGTAGTCGCGCGGGATCGACATCATGCCGGCGATGTAGATGACGGTGGCCAGGCCCACGCCCTTCCAGACGTCGACGATCGCCACCGACAGCAGCGCGGTGTTGGCGTCGCCGAGCCAGTCGGGGCCGGAGACGCCGACCAGGGCCAGTGCCTTGTTGACCAGGCCGGTGTCCGGCTTGAGCAGCACGCTGAACGTGATGCCGACCGCGACGGTGCTGACCAGCACCGGGAAGAACACCACGGAGCGCAGGAAGCCGCGCAGCTTCAGCCGCGAGGTGAGCAGGACGCCGAGCGCCATCCCCAGCACGACCTTCAGGCCGCTGGTGCTCACCGCGTAGATCAGCGTGTTCTGGAAGCCGATCCGCAGGTTCTGCTCGGCGAAGAAGTCGGTGAAGTTCTCCAGCCCCACGAAGGTGCTGTCGAACAGGGTCCACCTGGTCATCGAGAAGTAGAACGCCATGATCGTCGGGACCAGGAAGACGACCGTGTAGATGATGCCCGCGGGCAGGTAGAACACGTAGGGGTAGGGGTTGCCCCTCCCCTTGCGCCGGGGCGTCCGCCGCCCGGCCGCGGCGGTGCGCGGCTCGGGCGGCGTGGCCGTGCTCGGCCTCGACGAGGTCACCACCCCGCGAGCCCCAGCTGCTTGGCCTGCTTCTCCACGTCCTTGTCGTACTGGGCCGCCCCTTCGGCCGCCGTGGTCAGGCCGGAGCCGACCGCGACGGTGATCTGCTCAAGGGAGGGGCCCTTGACCGGGGAGACGAACTCCAGCGCGGGCGCGGACTCGTTCTTGTCGATGTATCCCTGGAGGTCCTTGGCGACCTGGATCGCGTCGTCCGGGAGCTGGTAGCCCTTGATCCGGAACGGCCCCGACGGCGGCGTGCCCTTGGCCCAGGCGGCGGCGCCCTCCGGGGAGGCGATGAAGGCCAGGAACGTCTTGGCGGCCGCGACGTTCTTGGTCGTCTTGGCGATGTAGGCGCCGCCGGGCTCCCAGACCGTGGCGCCGTTCTTCGCCGCGTCGTCCCCGGGCACGCCGAAGTAGCCGATGTCGGTGGTGACCTGCGGGAACTTGTCGACGAAGCCGGGCAGCGAGGCGGTCAGCAGCGGGTAGTGCACGCCCGTGCCCTCGGCCAGCAGCTTGATCCCGGCGTCCAGGTTGGCCGAGCCGAAGCCCTTGTTGAGGTAGCCCTTGGCGTGCACCTCCTCCAGCCGCTTGAAGCCGGTCAGCGCGGCGGGGGTGGTGGCGTACTTGGCCTTGTTGGCGGTGTAGTCCTGCGCGAAGCCCGGCACGGCGGCCTGGACGTTGAAGAAGTCGGCCAGCACGAAGAGCTGCGAGGTCCAGGTGTCCTTGAAGGTGGAGATCACCGGGGTGATCCCGGCGGCCTTGATCTTGTCGTTGTTGGCGGTGAACTCGGCCCAGCTCTTGGGCACCTGAAGGCCGAGCTTCTCGTAGACCTTGCGGTTGTAGAGGATGCCGCCGCCGGTCGCGGTGCCCGCGGGGACGCCGTAGACCTTGCCGCCCTGGGTGACCACCGGCAGGAACGACTCCTGGACGTTCTTCAGCACCGGGTCGCCGGTGAGGTCGACCATGGTCTGGGCCGGGTTCAGGGCCTGGAGCAGGGAGCCGGAGTTGTACCAGAAGACGTCGCTCATCTCACCGGTGGACAGCCGGGTCTTGACGATGTTGTCACCCTCACCGCCCGGCGGACGGGTCTCGGTCTGGATCTTGATCTTGGGATTGGCCGCCTGGAAGGCCTCCACCACGGACTTGGCCGCGTTGACCGTCGACTCGTTGTTGTCGATGAGCAGGGCGAGGGTGGCGCTGCCGTCGGCGGCGGGCTCGCTGGGCGAGCCGCACGCCGTGAGGGCGAGAAGCGGAAGGGCGGCGAAGAAGGCCACCCCGAGCCTGTGACGCGTGGTCTTCATAACACCCCTTGGGGGTCGAAGCTTAAATCGTTTCAATAGCCCCGTTAGGGCGTTAACATAGGCTTTACCGGAGAACGCGTCAAGCCTCTCCTGCGGTAACGAAACGGAAACGTATCAGCGCGCTGGGGGCCTCCCGCGCACCGAGGTCGGCGAATATCCATTCCTCAGCAAAACGATTCAAGTCTTCAGGAACGATCACCCCGGCCATATTCTGGACATCCGACCCCTTCTGCCGTCCGAGGAGCTTCCATGCACGTCGTCGTCACCGGTGCCCATGGAAAGGTCGGACGTGCCACCACCCGCGCCCTCATGGAGGCGGGCCACGAGGTGACCGCCGTGGACGTCACCCGCCCGGTCTGGGAGCGGCCCGACCCCGGCACGCCCCGCTACCAGCAGGCCGACCTGACCGACGCCGGGGCCGCGTACGCCGTGGCGCGCGGCGCGGACGTGATCGTGCACGCCGCCGCCATCCCCGACCCGCTCTCCAACCCGCCGCACGTGGTGTTCCAGAACAACCTGATGGCCACGTTCAACATGCTCGAAGCGGCGATCAGGCTCGGCGCGACCCGGTTTGTGAACATCTCCAGCGAGACCGTGCCCGGCTACTTCTTCCCCGAGCGCCCGTTCCTGCCCGACTACGCGCCGGTGGACGAGGAGCACCCGGCCCGGCCGCAGGACCCGTACGCGCTGTCCAAGCACTTCGGCGAGCAGCTCATGGACGCGGCGGTACGCCGGTCGGACATCCGGTGCATCTCGCTGCGGCCGAGCTGGGTGCAGTGGGAGGGCAACTACGAGCGCAACCTCGGCCCGCAGATCCGCGACCCGCACGAGATCGGGGCGGGGCTGTGGAGCTACATCGACGTCTACGACCTGGCGGACGCCATCGTGCTGGCCGCCGAGTCGGACCTGCCGGGGCACGAGGTGTTCTACATCGCCTCGCCGGACAACGCGGGCGGCCACGACTTCGCGGCCCGGCTGCGCGAGCACTACGGCGAGGCGATCCCACTGCGGCCGCTGTCCCGGCCGGACGCGTCGGGGATCTCCTGCGCCAAGGCGGCGCGGCTGCTCGGCTGGACGCCCAAGCGGTCGTGGCGCGACTACCTGGACGCGGACGGCCACGCCCTCCCCCGCTGACCCACCGTGCCGCTGCTCAGACCAGGGTGATCCGGACCGCGTCCGCGATCACGTAGCCCGTCCCGGTCGTCCACCGGCTGACGCCGACCACGTTGTACGTGCCGGCCTGGAGGGTGAACGTGCCGAGGCTGCGCCAGGCGCCGCCGCCCGTCCGCTGGTCCACCGTGACGCTCTGGTTGCCGCTCGACGTCGTCACGATGTACGGCGTCGCGCTGTTGTAGCCGGCGTTGGCGGCGTACCAGACCTCCACGCGGTAGCTGCCCGCGCTGGGGACGGCGGCGCGGTACCAGGCGGGGTCGCTGGCCGCGACCGGGTCGGCGAAGCGGTAGTCGGCGCCGTAGAGCTGGGGCGAGAAGGCGGAGGTGCCCCAGGCGGACGAGGCGGTGAAGCCGGCGTCGGTGTTGTCGACGACGACGCTGAAGCCCTGCGACGACCCCGTCACGACCTTGCCCGCGCTCGGGGCGCTCTCCTGGTGGGTCCGGTTCAGGGCGGTGAGGTAATAGGTGTAGGTGCCCGAGCCCGCCGTGGTGTCGGTGAAGGACTTCTGGCGGGTCGTGGTGAGCAGGTTGCGGGCGTCGGCGTGGGCGCACGGATCGGCGGCGGGGGCGGAGCCGTCCACCCGGTAGACCGCGTACGCCGTGCCCGAGCCGGTCCAGGTGACCGCCACCCCGCCGGAGCCCCTGGCGGCGGCGGTCACCACCGGCACGGCGGGCGCGGCGCTGCCGCCACGGACGGGCGGCAGGGCGGGCCGGGAGTAGTGGGCGGACACGAGCGCGGCCATCGCGCCGATCCGGTTCGCCCTGACGTCCTTGGCGCTGAAGTAGACGTCGCCGGCGATCTGCGGGTGCTTCCTGTTGTCGTACAGGTGGTCGCTCAGCTCGGCCGGGTCCTGCCAGGCGGCGTCCTGGCCGCTCGCGCCGGCGCGGTAGGCGGCCTGGCCGATGACGAGCTGGACGCCGGTGCCCTGGGCGACGCCCGACCACCAGGCGGTCAGCTTGGCGTAGTCGGCGGTGGCGAAGCCGATGTGCCAGTAGATCTGTGGCGCCAGGTAGTCGACCCAGCCCTGCTTGACCCAGAGCCGGGTGTCGGCGTAGATCGCGTCGTACGACTGCAGGCCCGAGGTGGCCGAGCCGAGCGGGTCGGTGCTCACGTTGCGCCAGATGCCGAACGGGCTGATGCCGAAGGACACCCAGGACTTGGCGGCGTGGACGCGCTGGTCCAGCTCGCGTACCAGCAGGTTGACGTTCTCCCGCCGCCAGTCGGCGATGTCGGGGAAGCCGCCGCCGTACTGGGCGTAGGCGGCCGAGTCGGGGATGGCCTGGCCGCTGACGGGATAGGGGTAGAAGTAGTCGTCGAGGTGCACGCCGTCGATGTCGTACCTGGTGACGGCGTCCATGATCGCGTCCTCGATGAAGGCGCGCACCTCGGGGATGCCCGGGTTGTAGTAGAGCTTGCCGCCGTAGGCGAAACGCCAGCCCGGGTGCTGCCGCGCCGGGTGACTGGCCACGAGCTCGCTCGGGTCGTCGTCGTTGGAGACCCGGTACGGGTTGAACCAGGCGTGCAGCTCCAGGTCGCGGGCGTGGGCCTCGGCGACCATGAAGGCCAGCGGGTCGTAGCCCGGGCTGGCGCCCTGGGTGCCGGTCAGCCATTGTGACCACGGCTCGTACGGCGACGGCCAGAACGCGTCGGCCGTCGGCCTGACCTGCACCATCACCGCGTTCATGCGCTTGGACACAGCCAGGTCCAGCCATGATCTGAACTCCGCCTGCTGGGCGGACACGCTCAGCCCCGTACGGCTCGGCCAGTCGATGTTGGCGACCGACGAGACCCACATCGCCCGTAACTGCCGCTTGGGGGTGGCGGGGTCCACGGCGCAGGCGGCGGCGCCGGCGGCGGCGGGTGCGGAGACCAGGGCGAGGACAGCGACGGTGAGCGTGGCCAGGACGATGCGCAGGGGGTGCGTGGTCACGAAAAGAAGTTTCAGCGTTGATCGCTATGAGCGCAATAGTCTTCAGGGGCCCAACTTTGCCGCCGAACTCGACAGCTCGTCAGGCGGGCGAAAAGTTTCTTCCAACTCGCCAGTAATGTCAATTATCGACATCTGTCATGGACCCGTTTAGTGTGCAGCGGACGCCTCATCTCGAGTATCGAGGGAGCTCCCATGTCACTCTCCCCCCGCCGATTAACAGCTCTCGCCGCCTCGTTCCTGCTGGTCACCGTCGTTCCAGCCGCCCCTCCGGCGCACGCCGCCCCGGAGGCGCCGCTGGCGCAGGCGTTCGACCAGGCCGCCGCCGCCCAAGGGGTGCCCCGCGACCTGCTGGTCGCCCTCGGCTACGCCGAGACGCACCTCGACGGCCACCGCGGCGAACCCAGCGCCAGCGGCGGGTACGGCGGGATGCACCTGGTCAGCAACCCGTCCCACCACCC
>NZ_JAHKRL010000347.1 GCF_019396405.1 Nonomuraea rhizosphaerae
GCGCGGCCTCCTCGGCCGCGGCGGACTCCAGCAGCGCGGTGAAGATGCGGGACTCCACGTAACGCGGCAGCAGCGACTCCAGCACGTCACCGGCGGTCGGCTCGAACTCGAAGTACGGCGGGATCGCGTCGCTCTCGCTCGCCTCGGTCTCCTCGACCTCCAGCGGCAGAATGCGCTTGACCACGACGTTCTGGGTGAGCATCGAGACGAACTCGGTCGAGACGATGTGGATCTCGTCGATCCCGTTCTCGTCCTTGAACGACTCGATGAGCGTCGAGGCGATCTCCTTGGCGTCGGCGTAGGCGGGCTTCCTGGAGAAGCCGACCCACTGCCCGCCCATCTCCCGGTTGCGGAAGGAGTGCCAGGTGACACCCTTCCGGCCGGTGACGAACGGGATGACCTCAAGGTTGCGGCCGCGCAGCAGCCCGCGCAGGGCCTCGGCCTCGCGCAGGATGTTGGCGTTGAAGCCGCCGCAGAAGCCGCTGTCGCTGGTGACGATGAGCACGCCCGCCTTGGTGGGGTTCTCCTTCGCCACGGTCAGCGGATGGTCGACGCTGGAGGCGTTGCTGACGACGCCGGTGACGGCGCGAGTGATCTCACGCTCGTACGGCAGCGCCGCCTGCATCCGCATCTGCGCCCTCACGATCCGCGAGGAGGCGATGAGCTCCTGCGCACGCGTGATCTTGGCGGTCGACCTGACCGACTTGATCCGCCGTCGCAGTTGCCTTAGCTGGGCACCCATGGGCTACTTCTTCTCCGCCGAGCGGACGACCTTGCGGATCTTCTCCTGGCCGACCTCGTCCTCTTCCAGAGGCGCGACCGGCTCGTCGTTGATCAGCAGCTCGCCCGAGGACGTGGTGAAGCCCTTCTTGAACTCCGTGACGGCGTCCTTGAGGGTGGTCACCGTGTCGTCGGACAGGTCACGCGTCTCGCGGATGCTGTCGAAGACGCCCTTGTGGCCGCTCTGCAGGTAGTCGAGGAACTCCGCCTCGAAGCGGCGTACGTCCTCGACCGGCACCTCGTCCAGCTCGCCCGTCGTGCCGGCCCAGACCGAGACGACCTGGCGCTCGACCGCGAACGGCGAGTACTGGGGCTGCTTGAGCAGCTCGGTCAGCCGCTGGCCGCGCTCCAGCTGCGCCTTGGAGGCCGCGTCCAGGTCGGAGGCGAACGCGGCGAACGCCTCCAGGTCGCGGTACTGCGACAGCGACAGCTTCAGCGTGCCGGCGACCTTGCGCATCGCCTTGATCTGGGCCGAGCCGCCGACCCGGGAGACCGAGATACCGACGTTGATCGCCGGCCGGACACCCGCGTTGAACAGGTCGGTCTCCAGGAAGCACTGACCGTCGGTGATGGAGATGACGTTGGTCGGGATGAACGCCGACACGTCGTTGCCCTTGGTCTCGATCACCGGCAGGCCGGTCATCGAGCCGCCACCCATGTCCTCGGAGAGCTTCGCGCAGCGCTCCAGCAGCCGGGAGTGGAGGTAGAACACGTCGCCGGGGAAGGCCTCGCGGCCCGGCGGGCGGCGCAGCAGCAGGGAGACGGCCCGGTAGGCGTCGGCCTGCTTGGTGAGGTCGTCGAAGACGATGAGCACGTGCTTGCCCTGGTACATCCAGTGCTGCCCGATGGCGGAACCGGTGTACGGGGCCAGGTACTTGAAGCCCGCGGGGTCGGAGGCGGGAGCGGCCACGATGGTGGTGAACTCCAGCGCACCGGCCTCTTCGAGGCGGGCCTTGACCTGCGCGATCGTCGAGCCCTTCTGGCCGATCGCGACGTAGACGCAGCGCACCTGCTGGTCCGGGTCACCGGTGGCCCAGGCCTCGCGCTGGTTGAGGATCGTGTCCACGGCGATCGCGGTCTTGCCGGTGCCGCGGTCGCCGATGATCAGCTGACGCTGGCCGCGGCCGATCGGCGTCATGGCGTCGATCGCCTTGATGCCGGTCTGCAGGGCCTGCTTCACGGGCTGCCGCTGGACGACCGACGGCGCCTGGACCTCAAGGGGACGCAGCCCCTCGGAGTCGATGGCGCCCTTGCCGTCGAGCGGGTTGCCGAGCGGGTCCACCACGCGGCCGAGGAAGCCGTCGCCGATCGGCACGGACAGGACCTCGCCCGTCCTGCGGACCGTCTGGCCCTCCTCGATGCCGCTGAACTCGCCCAGGATGACGACACCGATCTCACGGGTGTCGAGGTTCAGGGCCAGACCGCGCGTACCGTTCTCGAACTCCAGCAGTTCGTTCGCCATCGCCGAGGGAAGGCCGGAGACATGGGCGATGCCGTCGCCACAGTCGACGACGGTCCCGATCTCCTCGCGCGCGGCGCCTTCCGGTTCGTACGCCTGGACGAAGCGCTCAAGCGCGTCCCGGATCTCGTCCGGCCGGATCGTAAGCTCCGCCATCTCTACTCTGTCTCCCTATTCGCCTAGCCGGCCAACCGGCGGCGGACTTCTTCGATTCGTCCCACAATGGTGGTGTCGATGATCTCGTCGCCGATGCGTACCGAGAAGCCACCGAGCACTCGCGGGTCCACTTCGACATTGACGTGCACGTCGCGCCCGTAGGAGGTGCGCAGCCACGCCGTCAGGCGCCGCTTCTGCTCCTCGCTCAGCTCGACGGCACTGCGCACCACCGCGACCAGGCGCTGGCGCTGTTGTGCCACCAGCCGCGCGTACTCCTCGAGGCCTACCTCCAGGCTACGTCCGCGGGGGTGTGCCACCAACTGCGTGATGAGCCGCAGCGTGGTGGGTGCGACCCGGCTGCCGAGCAGGTCGCGCAGCAGCTGCCGCTTGCCCTCCTCGGGAGCGGCCGCGTCGGTGAGCGCGCGGCGCAGCTCGGAGCTGCCGGCGACGATGCGGCCGAAGCGGAAGAGCTCGTCCTCCACCTCGTCCAGCTTGCGGTTCGCCTCGGCCTCGGCGGCCGCGGCGACGACGCCGAGCTGTTCGAGCGCGTCGGCCAGGTCGCCGCTGCGCGACCACTTGGCCTCGACCGCGGCCTCGGCCGTGGCGAGCGCCGCCTCGACGACCTTGCCGTCGAGCAGCCCCCGGACGACCTGGGCCTTCTGAGCAGCGGGACGGGACGGGTCCGACAGGGCCCGGCGCAGTCCGTGCTCACGGTCCAGCAGGTCGGCGATCGCGAAGAGATCCTCGGCCAGCCGGCCGAGGTCCGCCGAGCCCGCCACAGCGTTGAAGCGCTCTTCCACCGCGGCGAGGGAGTTCCTGCTGAGACCGCGCATCAGCGCACCGCCTGCGCGTTGGAGCTCTCCAGCTCGTCGAGGAAGCGGTCGACGACCCGGCGCTGCCTGGCCTCGTCCTCCAGCGACTCACCGACGATGCGGCCGGCCAGGTCGGTCGACAGGCGGCCGATCTCGGCGCGGAGCTGGGTGAACGCCGCCTGGCGGTCGGCCTCGATCTGGGCGTGCGCCGCGTCGACGAGACGGCGGGCCTCGGCCTGCGCCTCCTCGCGGAGCTCCGCCCGGATCTGCGCGGCCTGCTCACGAGCCTCCTCGCGCAGCCGGCCCGCTTCCTGCCTCGCCTCGGCGAGCTGTTCGCGGTACTGCTTCTGCAGGTTCTGCGCCTCGGCCTGAGCCTCTTCTGCTCTCTTTATGCCGCCTTCGATAGCGTCTGTCCGCTCGGCCAGCGTCTTCTGGATACGCGGGACGAGCAGCCTGCCGACAACGAAGAGGACGACGAAGAACGAGAAGATACCGACGACGAGCTCGAACGTGTGCGGAATGAGAGGGTTGCTCCCCTCCTCCGCGGCGAGGAGCGTAGCTGCCTTCATCATGGGTGCAGCCTTTCGTCAGGGATCGCCGGGTTCACTAGATGTTCTGGAAGATGAACGGCGCGACCAGACCGAGCAGGGCGAGGGCCTCGGTGAGGACGAAGCCGAGGAGCATGTTCTGGCGGATCAGGCCGTACGCCTCCGGCTGGCGGGCGATGGCCTGCACGCCCTGGCCGAAGATGATGCCGACGCCGATGCCGGGGCCGATGGCGGCGAGACCGTAACCGATCGCGGTGACGTTGCCGGAGACCTCAGCGAGAATGCTCATTGCGGTTATTCCTTTACTGGACGGCCGGTGAAGCGGTCTCTCCACCGGTCATGGATATTCAGATCTGTGGTTCTCAGTGCTCTGCGTGCAGGGAGCCGCCGATGTACATCGCGGCCAGCATGGCGAACAGGAAGGCCTGCAGGAACTGGATGAACAGCTCGAAGCCGGTGAAGATGATGGTCATGATCACGCCGACCACGCCGACGCCGGCGCCCAGCGGGGTCAGCTTCTCGAACAGGAACCAGAAGCCGACCATGCTGAAGAACGCGAGCAGCATGTGCCCGGCGAACATGTTGGCGAAGAGCCGGACGGCGTGCGTGAACGGCGCGATGATCAGGTTGGACAGGAACTCGATCGGGGCCAGCAGCAGGTAGATGCCCTTGGGCAGCCCCGGCGGGAACATCATGTTCTTGAAGTAGCCGACCGCGCCCTGGTGCTTGATGCCCAGGTAGACCTTGAGGACGTAGATCGAGCCGGCCAGCACGGCCGGGAAGGCGATGTGCGAGGCCACCGGGAACTGCACGACCGGGATGACGCCCATGATGTTCCACAGCAGGACCATGAAGAACAGCGTGACCAGCAGGCCCATCCACCGGTCGGCGTCCTTGCCCAGGAAGGGCCGGGCGACCTGGTCGCGGACGAACATGTAGCCGTACTCGGCGACGTTCTGCACGCCCCTGGGGACGATCTTGGGGCTGCCGAAGGCGGCCCAGCAGAACCAGATGACGACGACCGAGCTCAGGAGCGCGAGAAGAACCGGCTTGGTGAACCAGTCGACCCCGTTAATGATGGGGGAGAAAGTGAACAGTTCGTCTGGCGACGGCGCCTTGAACTGGTCTTCGGCGGGGGCCGTCAGCGTTATCACGCGGCGTTCCCTTCAACGTCGGAGTGGATCACAAGGGTTTCTTTCGCGAAGTGGTGGTCGTGCTGTGCGGCTAGCGACCGTATTTGCGGTAGACCAGGTACACGGACAGCACGATCCCCAGGACGACGCCTATGGGGAAGAACGCGGACGTGTCGAGCCAACGGTCCAGCAACCAGCCAGCACCGCCGTAGATCGCCATCCCGGCGAGCAGATAGCTGGGGATCGACCATGCGGCGTTGGCGAAGTCCTGACCGTCGTCTTCCGGTCGGCGTTCCTGTTCGCTCATCGCGCGCCCGACGATAGCAGGCATGCGGAGGACTAGTCATATCGGACCCCATCCCTTTGCCGGCCTCATGCGTCACCGTGTCCGGGAACTTTGGCCTCGGGGTCGACGTACAGCATCTTGGTCTTGATGAAGGCGCGCACCTCGAAGGCCGTCCAGACGAGCGTGCACACCACGACGGACCAGGCGAAAGCTTTCGCGTTCCAGGCCGTGGTGTCACCGAAGCTGGCCAGCATCACCATGATGGCGACGACCTTGACGAGGTAGCTGACCATCGCGGCGATGGCCATGATCTGCGGGGAGACACGCGCTGCATACGAGACGGCTACCACGCTGACACTGAAGAAAACACCGACGAGCAGGACGCCGATGCCGGCGCCGAGCGCCCCTTTCGCTCCTGACAGGAGCAGGGCCACGACCACGGCGACCACCCCGACCGCGAGGGTGGGGATCGCGGCGCTCTTGAGTACGCGCACGTCATTGGCCTGCATCGGTGCTCCAGTGAACGAGTTATCAAGCGAGCGTTTGCTACCCCCAAAACTTACGCTTTGGGGGCCCCTGCTCGTGAAAGATATCACAAGCTCACGAAGGACCGCTTTTACCTGCCCTTTCTAGTTCGCGATCATGAACTGCTCGGGAAGGCGGGTATGACCGGATTACCCTCGGCGTTCGCCCGCTCGCCCGGCGTCTCCGGCGGCACGACCCGCCGCCCCAGCTCGCTCTCCGGCCGGATCGGCGGCATCGGCCCGGTGGGCGGGCCGTCGTCGTCGGACCCGCCCCGGCGCCAGCGGGGCGCGACCATCAGCAGCACCAGCACGCCGAGCGCGAGCGTGATCACGATGGGGAACAGCAGGAAGGGCACGCCGAACGTGGACATCGCCACGATGCCGAACGCGAACAGCAGCGTCCACGCGTACATGATCAGCACGGTGCGGCGGTGCGAGTGGCCGATGTCGAGCAGGCGGTGGTGCAGGTGGCCGCGGTCGGGCGCGAACGGCGACAGCCCGCGGGAGGTGCGGCGCACGACGGCGGTTATCAGGTCGATGAGCGGCAGCACCATGACGGCGGCCGGCACGAGCAGCGGCAGCAGCACGCCGAAGCGGTTCATCCCCTCGATGCCCTCGATGACCGTCGGGTCGAGCGGGGTGACGGTGACGATCGAGGAGGCGAGCACCAGGCCGATCAGCATGGCGCCCGTGTCGCCCATGAAGATCTTCGCCGGGTGGAAGTTGTGCGGCAGGAAGCCCAGGCAGGTGCCGATGAGGATGGCGGCGATGGCGGCCGTCGTCGCGATGCGGTCGCCGCTGATGTTCTGCTTGAGCAGGATCGAGTAGGCCCAGGTGGCCATGCCCGCGATGCAGACGATCCCGGCGGCCAGGCCGTCGAGGCCGTCCACGAAGTTGACCGCGTTGATCGCCACCACCACGACCAGGATCGTGATGATGGTGCTCAGGGTGAAGTCGAGGCTGGTGGAGCCGCCCCAGTCCTTCGGCAGCGGGATGTAGGTCAGGCGCAGGTCGAAGAAGACCAGGACGCCCGCGGCGGCGATCTGCCCGGCCAGCTTGATGAAGGCGTCCATGCCCCACCAGTCGTCCAGGAACCCCGTCATCGTGATGAGGCCGCCCGCGATGATCAGCGCCAGCACCGGACGGCCGTCGGCGTCGCTCAGCACCTTGCCGGTGTTGGTCAGCTCGCTGGCCACCAGCAGGCCCGCGACCAGCCCGCCGTACATGGCCAGGCCGCCCAGCCTGGGCGTCGGAGTGGTGTGCACGTCACGGTCACGCACCTCGGGCACGGCGCCGATGCGGATGGCGAAGCGGCGCACCAGCGGGACGAGCAGATACGTCACCGCTGCCGCAATGAGCGCCATGAACAGGTATTCGCGCACGGACCTAGTTTCCTGGATGCTCCGACCGGCTGTGACCGGAAAACGACACACACCAGCTTAATGTTGGCTCTTAATATTTGCTGTCATACGCCGGGAAAGCCGCCGGGTCGTAGGCCTGGAACGTTGTCAGCAGGGCCGACACCCGCTCCCTGACCTCGGGCGCGGCGCCGGGATCGCGTACGGCCCGCACCACCAGGGTCCCCACTTCCTTCAGTTCCTGGGGCCCCATCCCCTGGGTCGTGACGCACGGCGTGCCCACCCTCATCCCCGACGTCACGGCGGCGGGCTCCGGGTCGTACGGAATCACGTTCCGGTTCAGCGTGATGCCGGCCGCGGCGCACCGCCGCTCCGCCTCCGCGCCCGACACGCCCAGCTCGCGCAGGTCGATCAGCATCAGGTGCGTCTCGGTCCCTCCCGACACCGGGCGCATCCCCTCGGCCGCCAGCGTGTCGCACAGGGCCCGCGCGTTGGCGACCACCCGCCTGGTGTACTCGCCGAACTCCGGCCGCCGCGCCTCGCCGAAGGCCACCGCCTTGGCCGCCACCACGTTCATCAGCGGTCCGGCCTGCACGAACGGGTACACCGCCCGGTCGATCCTGGCCGCCAGCTCCGCCGTGCACAGGATCCCGCCGCCGCGCGGGCCGCGCAACGCCTTGTGCGTGGTGAACGTGACCACGTCCGCGTACGGCACCGCCGACGGGATCGCCCCGCCCGCCATCAGCCCGATCGTGTGCGCCACGTCGGCCAGCAACCATGCCCCCACCTCATCCGATATCCCGCGGAACACCGCGAAGTCGATCAACCTCGGGTACGCGGTCGCGCCGCAGACGATCACCTTCGGCTGGTGCCTGAGCGCCAGGTCCCGCACCTCGTCGTAGTCGATCTGTTCACTGCCCCGCCGCACGCCGTACGAGACGACGTCGAACCACTTTCCCGAGAAGTTCACCCTGGAGCCATGGGTCAGGTGCCCGCCGTGGGACAGCTCCATGGCCAGCATCGTGTCGCCGGGCTGCAGCAGCGCGGCGTACGCGGCCAGGTTCGCCGAGGCGCCCGAATGCGGCTGGACGTTGGCGTGCTCGGCCCCGAACAGGCGGCGGGCCCTGTCGATCGCCATCCGCTCCGCGCGGTCCACCACCTCGCAGCCGCCGTAGTAGCGCCGGCCCGGGTAGCCCTCGGCGTACTTGTTGGTGAGGGTGCTGCCCAGGGCGGCCATGACGGCGGGGGAGGTCAGGTTCTCGCTGGCGATCAGCTGGAGGCCGTCGCGGACGCGCGACAGCTCGTCGAGCAGCACCTGCGCTATGTCGGGGTCCTGCCGCTGGAGTTGGCCGAAGTCGGGGCCGTAGTAGGGCTGTGCACCCATTTCCCTAATGTACGACCGTTTGTCCGTTTTTCCCATCCATCACGCGGTCACGAGTGGTGTCTTCGAGGCTTTTGCCGCTTTCGGCGCTTTCGGCGCTTCGGGAGCCCTAGGAGAACGCGTGGGGCG
Source organism: Nonomuraea rhizosphaerae (assembly GCF_019396405.1). Lineage (GTDB taxonomy): Bacteria > Actinomycetota > Actinomycetes > Streptosporangiales > Streptosporangiaceae > Nonomuraea > Nonomuraea rhizosphaerae. The sequence goes on from NZ_JAHKRL010000347.1 coordinate 8,567, forward strand.
CGCCGATCGAGCTCGGGATCCACCTCGGCGTGTCGGCCGCCTCCTCGCTGATCGACGTCAGCACCGCCTGGCGGTACAGGGCCAGGCGGTTGCGCCACTCGCCGATGTCCTCGACGTAGCGGTTCCCCACGGGCGCGTCCCACGTCTGCGGCGACCTGGCGAGCTGGTAGGCCTTGTCAAGTGCCGTCGAGAGGCCCTCAAGCATGGGCAGGGCGGTCTGCCAGGCGGTGACCAGCCTCTGATACTCGGGGTTGAACTCCCAGGCCCGTGGCTGGGCCTCCAGCGGGTTGCCGTTCGTGTCGGACGGCGGCTGCTCGTCGGGGCGGCGGGGCTGCGGGGCGGGCGGGTCCACGTACATCACACGCTCCTGTCCTGGGTGCCCGGCTCGATCGTGCCGGGCGGCCCGTCGGGCCGGATGTCTCTGGGCGTCCACTCGCCCTTGCCGTACTCGCCCGGCGGCACCTCGACGCTCGGCATGTCGAGCGGCTGGACGTCGCGGGCGCTGTCGACCAGGGTCCTGAGCGCGTCGGGGTGCAGGGGTCTGGCGTCGACCGAGACGACGTCGCTGCCGTCGGCGGCCCAGGCGCTGACGTCACCCTGACCGGCCAGGTAGACGATGGAGTCGGCGCCGGGGCTGGTGGAGCCGGGGACGCTCGACGGGGGCAGGTCACCCGTCGAGGGCGTCCCGGTGCCCGGCACTTTCTGACCGGTGTCGGGCACCTGCTTGCCCGTGTCGGGGACCTGCTGGCCGGTGTCCGGATTGCGCTGGCCGGTGTCAGGGACCTGCTGGCCGGTGTCCGGATTGCGCTGGCCGGTGTCGGGGACCTGCTGGCCCGTGTCCGGGACCTGCTGGCCCGTGCTCGGGGGCTGCTGGCCGCCCGGCTCGGTGGGCGGCACCGCGAAGGGCTGGCCGACCGTGGGCGTCGACGCGCCCGCGCGGGTCGTGGAGTCCCCCACCTGCTGCGGCGGCGGGTTGCCCGGCGTGGCCTCCGCCCGGTCGCCCGTCGAGGGCGTGCCGGTGTCGGGAAGCTGCTGCTGGGGCGGGACCGTCTTGTCGCCGGTCGAGGGCGTGCCACGGTCCGTCGCCTTGCAGTCGCCGTCGTCACCGGTCCCGGCCAGGGACGTGTCGGCGATTCCCGACGCGTCCCCCGTCGCGGGCGTGTCCCGCGTGACGGGCGTGTCGCCGTTCACCACCGGTGTGTCCCGTGTGATCGGCGTGTCGCCGTACGCGGCCGGGGTGTCGCCGTTGGAGGCTGGGGTGTCGCCGTTGGAGGCCGCCACCGCGCCGGGATCGATCGTCCCCTGACGTCCGTCGGGGCTGATGTGCTGGGGCGCCCAGTCCCCCTTGCCGTACTCGCCGGCCGGTACGTTCACGCCCGGCATGTCGTGGGGCTGGATGTCGCGCGCGTTGTCCACGATGGTGGGGAGGGCGTCCGGGTTCAGCGGCTTGGCGTCGGCCGACACCACGTCGCTGCCGTCGTTGGCCCAGGCGTTGACGTCGGCGCCGTTCGTGGTGGCGCCGTTCGTGGCTCCGGTGTCGGGCGTGGGCATGTCGATGGGCTGGACCTTGTCGAGGTCCCTGAGCATGTCGCGCAGAGCCTCGGCCGTGGGCGGCTCGATGGGCACCTGGATCACCTTGACGCCGTTGACGTCGATGACCCGCGGCTTGGTGGGGTCGGTGTCGGCGGGCTGGTTGTTGACGGGGGTGTCGGAGACTCCGCTGTCGGGGGTGGCGCCGTGATCCCGCCTGCTGCCGAGGTCGTCGTCCTTGGGGTCGTCGCCGACGTTGGTGCCGGTGTCGGTGCCCGTGTCCTTACCCGTGTCGGTGTCGGTGCCCGTGTCGGTGCCGGTGTCGGGCAGGTTCACCTCGGCGTCCGAGCGGTCGTCACCGATCTTGGTGCCGTCGCTCCTGGAGTCGTCGCACTGCTTGGCGTCCGGTTTGTCGTCGGTCTTCGCGTCGGGCTTGTCGTCCGTCTTGGCGTCCGGCTTGTCCTCAGTTTTCGCGTCCGGTTTGTCGTCCGTCTTGGCGTCCGGCTTGTCCTCGGTCTTCGCATCGGGCTTGTCATCGCCCGTTTTCGCGTCCGGCTTGTCCTCGCGAGTCTTGGCGTCGGGCTTGTCGTCGCCGGTCTTGGCGTCCGGCTTGTCCTCGCCCGTCCTGGGCTCGTCGGCCCGCGGATTCTCGTAGTGCGACCGCCGGTCCCCCCGCTCCTCCTTGGGCTCGTCGCCCTTGGGGAGGTGGTCCTTCTTCGGCTCGTCCTTCTTCGGGTCGTCCGTCTTGGGCTTGTCGTCCTTGGCGCCGTCGCTCACCGCAGGCGTGGCGTCCTTGCCCTGGTCGCGCACCCGCGGCTCGTCGGCCCTCTTCTCCAGCAGTTCGAGCCGGCGGTTCACGTCGCGGACCATCACGTCGGCGGCGTCGGCCACCTGCACGGGACGGTGCGTGGTCTTGGTGGCGAGCCCGGCCCGGCTCATGACCTGCGTGACACGCCCCTCCACCGATCGCATCTGCTCGGTGGCCCGCTTCACCTCGGCCAGCAGATCACGAACCAGCTTGGGATCCATGCCGTCGAACTTGCCCATGGGTCACTCCCGGACGTCTCGCCGCTCCGGGTTTCACCGTAAAGGGCCTGGCAGCACCACCGCAGCCGGGATAAGCAGACGGTATATGTCAGCGGCCCGATCAGCCGGACAGCCTCGGACGAACCCTCCGAAAACGCGGCGGTCAGTCGTCGGTGGCGACGTAACCGATGATCCCGCGCAGCTTCTCCACCGGGATCGCGCCCCGCCTGAGCAGCCGGGGCACCGCCGTAGTGAGGTCGAGAATCGTGGACGGCACGTTGTCCGCGCACTTGCCGCCGTCGAGGTAGACAGCCACGGCGTCGCCGAGCTGCTCCTCCGCCTCCGCGGCCGTGACCGCCGCGGCGGCGCCCGAGCGGTTGGCGCTGGAGACCGCCATCGGGCCCGTGTCCTTCAGCAGGTCGAGCGCCACCGGGTGGAGCGGCATGCGCAGCGCCACCGTCCCCTTGGTCTCGCCCAGGTCCCACGACAGCGCCCGGTTGGCCTTGCAGACCATGGTGAGCGGGCCGGGCCAGAAGGCGTCGATGAGGTCCTGACCGTACGGCCCCATGTCGTCGACCAGCGCGTTCGCCGCCCGTACGGTGCCGACGAGCACGGGCGGCGGCATGTCGCGCCCGCGTCCTTTCGCGTCGAGCAGGGCGGTGACGGCGACGGGCGTGAAGGCGTCGGCGCCGATCCCGTACACGGTGTCGGTCGGCAGCACCACCAGCTCGCCGCGGCGTACGGCGGCGGCGGCCTCCGTCAGGCCCTCGGCCCGCTGCTCCGGGTCCGTGCAGTCAAAGCGTCTTCCCACGGCGTGCATCCTAATCATGCGTTGTCTCGGTGGCCGATCCCGGTCGGTGATCCCAGTCGCTGATCCGGTCGGTGATCCTGGCCGCTAGTCCTGGCCGAGCCGGGCGGTGACGAAGCGGTCCCGGCGCGTCAGATCCTGCCGCAACCGTACGTCCCGCCAGCCCTTGTCCTCGGGGAACGTCAGGTAGACGGACCTGCCCTGCTCGTCGGCGTGCTCGACGGCCACCCAGCCGCCGGGCCGCAGCAGGCGGCGCGCCGTGCGTTCGACCGCGCGCACCTCACCGAGCCCGTCGTCGCCGCTGCCGTACAGGGCGCGTGAGGGATCGTAGTCGCGCACCTCCGGGTCGCGCGGGATGGCGCCGGGCGGGATGTACGGGGGGTTGGAGATGACCAGGTCGACCTTGCCGTTGAGCTCGGGCAGCGCCTCGGCCAGGTCGTCGGGGTGCAGGTGGGTGCGGCCCTGGCCGTGCTCGGTGATGTTGCGCTTGGCCCAGCCGTACGCGCCGGGATCGACCTCCACGGCGTGGACCTCGGCCAGCGCGATCTCCTGGGCGATCGACAGCGCGATCGCCCCCGAACCGGTGCCGAGGTCGACGACCAGCGGCGCGGCGACGTCCATCTCGCGCAGCGTCTCGATGGCCCAGCCCGCCACGACCTCGGTCTCGGGACGCGGCACGAACACGCCGGGCCCCACCGCCAGCTCCAGGTAACGGAAGTAGGCGTGCCCGGTGATGTGCTGCAGCGGCTCGCGGGCCTCGCGTCTGGCGACGCCCTCCCAGAAGAGGGCGTCGAAGTCGGCGTCCTTGACCGTGTGCAACTCGCTCCTGCGCACGCCGTGGACGAAAGCCGCGATCTCTTCCGCGTCCGTGCGAGGCGACGGCACACCTGCCTCGGCCAGCCTGGCGGTGGCGAGGGCGATTTCGTCCAGCAGAAATGTCATGAGTGTTGTGCGAGCTTCTCCGCCATTTCGGCGTCGATGAGTGCCTGGGTGACGGCGGTGAGCTCGCCGTCGAGGACCTGGTCGAGGTTATACGCCTTGAAGCCGACGCGGTGGTCGGAGATACGGTTTTCCGGGAAGTTGTACGTGCGCACGCGCTCGGAGCGGTCGACCGTGCGCACCTGCGACTTGCGCTCGGCCTGCGCGGCGGCGTCGGCCTGCTCCTGGGCGATGGCCAGCAGCCGGGCGCGCAGGATGCGAAGGGCCGACTCCTTGTTCTGGAGCTGGCTCTTCTCGTTCTGGCAGGAGACCACGGTGCCCGTGGGCAGGTGGGTGATGCGCACCGCGGAGTCGGTGGTGTTGACGCTCTGGCCGCCGGGGCCGCTGGAGCGGTAGACGTCGATGCGCAGGTCGTTGGCGTCGATCTGGACGTCGACCTCCTCCGCCTCCGGGTAGACGAGCACGCCGGCGGCGCTGGTGTGGATGCGGCCCTGCGACTCGGTGACGGGCACCCGCTGCACGCGATGCACCCCGCCCTCGAACTTGAGCCTGGACCACACGCCCTCGTCGCCCTTGGCCTTGATCGCGACTGTGACGTCCTTGTAGCCGCCGAGGTCGGAGGGCTGGGTGTCGATGATCTCGGTCTTCCAGCCCAGCCGCTCGGCGTAGCGCAGGTACATCCTGAGCAGGTCGCCGGCGAACAGCGCGGACTCCTCACCGCCCTCGCCCGCCTTGATCTCCATGATGATGTCCTTGTCATCGTTGGGATCACGCGGGATGAGCAGGTGTTTGAGCCGCTCCTCCAACTGGGGGATGCGCGCCTCGATCTCGGCGGCCTCGGCCGCGAAGCCCTCGTCCTCGCCGGCCAGCTCCTTGGCCGCGGTCAGGTCTTCGCGCGCGGCGTCGAGCTCGCGGTAGGTGCCCACGATCGGGGTCAGCTGCGAATAGCGCCTGCCGAGCGTACGGGCCTTGTTCTGGTCGGCGTGCACGGCGGGGTCGGCGAGCTGCAGCTCCAGCTCGGAATACTCCTTGAGCAACTCGTCGAGGTTCACCGTGGGTCCTTCTTCCGGGTTCGGTCTGCTCATTCACCACGAACGCCGACCCGGACGCACCTGCTGGCGCGCCGGGTC
>NZ_JAHKRL010000348.1 GCF_019396405.1 Nonomuraea rhizosphaerae
CGGTGTCATCCGGGCCCGTCGGGCGGGCCACCCTCCCAGTCCGGCCGGGGTCGCCCACCCACACGCACACCACCTGGTCGAAGCGCCGCCGCACCGACGCCACCCCCGCCAACGCCTCCCGCGCGCCCGTGACCAGCACCAGCGCCCCGCCGGCGGCGGCCCGCCGCACCCCGTCCACCGGCGGCTCGGCGCCCGGAGAACGCTCCACCAGCGCCAGCCGGTCCAGCACCTCCTCCGCCTCCGCGGCCCCGCCCTTGACGGTCAGCAGCTCCCCGGCCCCGGTCAGCACCCGGACCGGGAACCGGTGCCGCGCCGCCGACCAGGCCACCGACGCGGCCGCGTCCACGGCCAGCTCGAACTCGTCGTCCCCGCCGTACGCGTCCGGCCGGGTGTCGAGCAGCGCGGTCGTGTACGGCAGGCTGACGTCCACGAGCTCCTTGACCATGAGCGTCCCGGTGCGGGCGGTGGAGCGCCAGTGGATGTGCCGCAGGTCGTCGCCGATCACGTAGTCGCGCACCCCGTTGAACGTGATCGTCCCGCTCGGCGAGCGGGAGGCGGAGCCGTCGAGGTGGCGCTGCCGGCCGGAGTTCAGCGGCTCCAGCGGCACCGTGCGCGGCCTGACCAGCAGCAGGTCGGTCTGCCCGTACGAGGTCGTGCGCCGGGCCAGCCCGAACGGGTCGGCCCGGTCCAGCAGCAGCGGCCCCACGGGCGTCTCGCCGCGGCGGCGGGTGGGCAGCCGGTAGGAGATGGTCCTGGTCGAGTTCCTGGCCAGGGGCGGGATGTCCACCTCGATGGCGGTGCCGCGGCAGGAGTCCTGGGCGGCCAGCCCGTTGCGCCGCCAACGGCCCCGGTTGGTGACGCGCAGCATGGCGATGGCGGCCTCCCCCCGGGCGACCTTGACGGGGGTGACCTCGCGGCGCACCCCCAGCCGTGGCCGCCGCAGCGTCCACAGCAGGCTGACGCCGACGGCCGCGACGCCGCCGGCCGTCAGCGCGCCCGCCTGCCCGTAGCCGAGCGGCGCCGCCACCGCGTACAGCAGCAGCGACGCGACCAGCACACCCCACCCGGCCCTGGTGATCATTCACACTCCCAGAGGGGGGCGGCGGGGAATCCCCCCTTCGGGGTGGCCATCATCGTGTCGTTGATGTATCCGCTGCCGCTGGGCGACTGGACCTTGTTCCAGATGTCGCTGCCCTGGCCCGTGTACGGGTCGGTGTAGTTGGTGCCCTTGACCTGGCACAGCACGGTCAGGGTGATGTAGCTGCCCTTCGTGATCCTGCCCGCCTCCCCGCCCGGCCCGGGGCCGGGACGGATCAGGGTGTCGGTGTCGTTGTTGTTGGCGTTCTGGTACTGGCCGGCCGGCGGGTTCAGGCCCGCCTTGGCCTCGGCGCGCTCCTGGCCCTCGCCCGCGCCGTTCTTGGCGCGCAGCGTCCAGGTGTACTCCTGGCCGTTCTTCAGCCCGGTCACCTCGGCGCTCGTGCCGTCCACCGTGGCGGGGTGCTGGCCGGGGCCCTCCAGGATGTAGCTGACGTCCTTGGCGTTCTCGGGGGCCGACCAGGTGAGGTCGGCGCCGTGGTTCTTGCCCTTGGCCTCGAAGCTGGCCGGTCTGCCGGGCGCGACGCAGGGACGTACGGGGATGGTCGGGTCGGAGACGGACTCGCCGCCGTCGTACAGGGCCGCCACCCGGAAGGTGTACTCCTGGTCGCACTGCCCGCCCGTCACCCGGAACTGGAACGGGCCGTCGGGCGCGACGCGGTCCGGGGTGACGTTCGCGCCGGACGGGGCGCCCTTGAGCTCGTACCCGGTGGCCTTGCCCTGGCCGGACGGGGTGAACACGATCTCCATCCAGCCGGGCCCGGAGTTCGCCGTGACGGTGCCGGGCGGCCCCGGGGTCGGGGTGGGCGTCGGTGTCGGTGTCGGGGTCGGCGTGGGAGTGGGAGTGGGCGTCGGGGTGGGGGTCGGCGTGGGGGTCTGGCTCGGGGGCGGGCTGGGCGTCTCGGAGTGCTTCGTCGGCGTGGGCGTGGACTTGGGCGTACGCGTGACCGTGACGGTCGGCCGCGAGGTGGGCCGGCCGGTGGTCTGCTTGGTCGGGATGGTCGTCGGCGGCACCAGCGTGGGCGAGCCGGTCGGGATCGGCAGCGGCGTCGGGGTGTCCTTCTGGCCCAGCGCCTCGTCGTACTTGCCGACCCGGTGCGCCCTGCCGTCCTGCTCGATGACCAGCGCCGTCTCGCTGAACTGGTCGTTGACCCAGAGCAGCCCGTCCTTGACGAACACCTCCAGCGGCCCCGCCTTGCCGGTCACGACCTTCTCCGGGTCGAACCGCTTGGCGACCGTGTCGTACACGATCAGCCGGCCGCTGCTCTCGTCGGCGATGTAGACGCGGCGGCCGAGGGCCTGCGGCGCCCCGAGCTTGCCGCCCTTGACCGACACCGTGCTGATCGCGCCGCTCGTCGTGTCCACCAGCACCAGCGCGCCCTGCTTGGGCGCCAGCATCGGGACGATGCTGCCCTCGGCGATCGCGGGCATCAGCATGCCGCCGCGTCCCGCCTCCGTCACCGTGCTGGGCAGGCTGACGGTGAGCCGCGCGCCGCCGGCGCCGATGACCATCGCCGACGCGGAGGCCGAGTTGGTGACCAGCGGGACGCCGCTGGCCATCGTCAGCGTGAGCGGGTCGCCCGGCTCGCCGACGGTCACGGACTTGCCGCGCTGGGCGCCGTTGATCTGGGCCAGCGCCCCCTCCTGCGGGACGGGGACCCAGAGCGTGCCGTTCTTGTCGATCCCGGCCTGGCCGAGCGGCGGCTTGAGCGTGATCGCCGCGCCGATCGTGTCCACCGTCAGCGGGTCCACCTGCTGGACGGAGCCCACCTGCGGGTCGATCGCGTACGCCTTGCCCGCCCCCATCACCAGCTGCATGCCTCCGGCGCCCAGGCTCTTGCTCTGCGCGACCTCCAGCTGGGTCGGGTCGATGCGGCTGACCTGGCCCGTCGACTCGTCCACGACGAGCACGCCGTTGCCGTCCTGGACCACCTTGAGCTGGTCGCCCTTGGCGGCGGCCAAGTCCACCCGGCCGTCCACCTGCCCCGACATGCCGTTCGCGTGCACGACCTCGCCGTTGAGCGCGCTGGCCAGCCAGGCGCCGACATCGGAGAGTTTGGGCCGGGCGCTGGACACGCCCGTGCCGAGGAAGAACCCGATGCCCGTCAGGACGGCGACAAGCGTGAGCGCGATGAGCCCCGCCATTCTCCGCCGCGCTGCCTTACGCCACCGAACGGCCACCAAAATTCACATCCCGCGACATATATGCATAGACATACCGCGGACACCCTATGGAGGGCGCGGCAGGGCGTGAGCACTCTTCAAACAACCTCGAAGTGTCGGCGACCCTGTGCGGCGAGGACGTTCCCGGGGGCCGGTCAGGGGATCTGCCGGCGGCGGTCGTCGATGGCCTGCAACTGCTCGTCCATCGAGGACTCGAACGACTCCAGCACCCGCGTGAAACCGTCCTCCAGCAGGTCCTGCGTGGGCATGGCCTGACCGAGCGTCTCGGCCATGACCTCCTTGACCCTGCTGTCCACGTCGTTCTGCGCGAGCTGGGCGGCGAGCAGGATCTCCGCGGCCAGCCGGGTGCTGTCCAGGCGCATGGCGCGGGGCGCGATGACCACTTCCGTGAGCCGGCCGTTCGCGCCGGCCGCCACCTGGATCTGCCCGTCCGCGCCGGTTCCCCGGCCGACGACCACGTCGATCTCCTTGCGGATCTCCTCGACGCGAAGCAGCATCTCCTCCGCCTGGGCGGTGACCCGGTCGAGGTCCTCGGGGCGGAATTCCGCGGAGTTCATAGGGGCAGACTCGCAGATGGCCACCCCTATTCGGGCATATTTCCGGAAATGCGGAAGTGTGAGGAAGATTATTGATTCCTGTCCCTTTTCTACTGCAAAGTTACGTGCAGGTTACAGAGGGATGATTTCTGGGGGTGGCCGATGAGAATCGAGCCCGCCGCGCTGCTGGACGGCGCGAAGGCGTGTGAGGAGGTCGGCGCGCTCGTGCAGCCGGCCGTCGAGACGTTCCGCACGTCGGCCGCGCCCACGGATGACTGCTTCGGCCTCGTCGAACGCGGCGCCGACGAGCTGGCCACCTCCTACCGGGCCTTCTACGACGAATTGCTCGCCTTCGCCGACGACCTCACCGCCAAGCTGGGGGAGACGGCGGTCGGCCTGCGCGAGAGCGCGACCCGGCTGGGGAACGGCTGACATGGCCGGGCCGCTCGACCCGATCACCGACCTGATCAGGACCCTCCGCAACGCCATCGCCTCCATGGGCGGCGAGGAGCAGGAAACGCGCCTGCTGGCCATGGCCGACGCCTGCCTCGGCTTCCAGTCCGCCCTGAAGCAGGCCGACCCGAAACTCTCCCCCGTACCCAAGTCCCTGGACGGCTGGGAGGGCGCCGACGCCGACGTCTTCCGCGACAAATGGGCCAACCACCTGGACCAGCGCTTCCGGGCCGCCGCGGTCGACAACCTCGGCGCCGCCGCCGAGGTGCTCAAGCAGTCGGTCGAGGCCACCCGCAAGACCCGCAAGGCCCTGAACGACCTCATCGAGTCGCTGCTGATCTCCATGGCCGCCGGCGCCGCCGTGTCGCTCGCCTCCGCGGGCCTGAGCACCTACGCGGCCTGGGCCTCCACCGCCACCCGCGGCGCCACCCTGGCCAACGGCATCCTCAGCAAGTTCGCCGCCTTCCGCTCCGCCGCCACGGCGCTCATGCGCACCCTGGAGGTCGTCGGGAAGTCGCGGCTGGTCCGCGGCCTCAGCATGTACGGCTCCCAGGGCTTCAAGCAGGTCGCCCTCAACACGCTGCGCAAGTACGGCCAGATCTACGGCTGGTCGTTCGGCGGCAACATGCTCGCGGGCGGCGTGGCCCGGGGCGTCTTCGGCCAGAACCCTTTCGACGTCTCGATCCTGTCGCTGGCCCAGACCGCGAACGCCTCCACCGTCGCCGGGCTGACCGGGCCTCTCGGCGCGACCAACTTCTTCACCCAGCTCGCCAAGACGCGCCCGCTCCTGACGAACGTCACCAACGGCGCCATCGCCGGCGGCGTGCCCGCCTTCTGGAACGCCCGGATCGAGGGCAAGTCGTGGGGGCAGACGTGGAGTGACGTAGCCCTGTTCTCCGGCATCGCCGGGGGCTTCAACGGGGCCGTCGGCCGCGCCTTCAACCCGGCAGCGGGGCAGCGGGGGCTGCCGTCGCCGCAGTGGTTCAAGAGCCTGCCGCCGATGGCGCAGAGCTCGCTGCTGGGGTTCGCGCCCAGCGTGGGGCTCCGGGTCGCCGTCCCCTTCGCGCCCTCGGCCCCGCCGCTGCGCGTGTCCGACCCGCCGGAACTGCCGGGAGGGTAGCGTTCGTCGCTGGGTTTCGTCACTGGTCGAGCAGTTCGCGGAGCTTCCTGGCGTACGCCCTGGGATGGGTGAGGTTGCCGTTGTGCCCGCCGGGGAAGTGGATCAGCTCGACGCCCAGCAGCCGGGCCAGCTCCTCCGAGCAGCGGTAGTCGAAGATCGTGCGCGGGGTGGTGATCCCGGCGATGGGGACGATCGGCGCGTCCTTGAGCGCCGCCGGGTCCAGGTGGTCGTCGATGATCGCCGACCAGTCGTGCTCGACGAAGTAGCCGAAGTTCGCCACCCGCTGGGGTGTCATGGGGAACGAGGTCAGGTCCGGCTCGGTCGCCTGGGTGGCCACGTCGATGCCGAGCGTCCTGCCGATCTCCTTGAGCACCGCCGGGAGGCCGTCGCGGCGGTAGATCTCCTGCCCCTCGGCCAGCTCCTCCTTGTGCGCCGCGCACTCGTCCGGAGGCAGCAGCCACGGCGCGACGGGCTCGTGCGCGATCAGCCTGCTCAGGCGGCCGCTGCCGGCCAGGTGCAGGCCGATGGTGGCGCCGAAGCTCAGCCCCAGCATCGGCACCGGCTCGCCGCCCGTCACGTGGTCGATCAGGCGCAGGACGTCATCGGCGTGCCGCTCGACCTCGGTCCGCTCGCTCCGGGCGCTGCGCGAGAGGCCGCGCCGGTCGTACGTGATCACCGTGTGGTCCGTCACGAGCTGGTCCACCAGGTCGGCGCTGCGATCGGCGTCGCCCTCACCGCTCTGGGAGATCAGCAGGTACGGGCCGGTGCCGCGCACCTCGTAGTAGATGGTGCCGTCGAGTTCCATGCCTCGGAGCATAATCCATCACTCTTGATGTATCAAGCGTGATGGATTTCATCCCAGGGCATCTCCTCGAAGAGGCCGATCAGGCGTGCCATGGCCGCCTCGTCCAGCCGCAGCGGCACACCGTCCACGCTGCCGACCGGGACGACCCCGTGCGAGTTCGTCAGGAACACCGCCTCGAACTCCCGCAGGTCCGCCACCCGCAGCACCCTGCTTCCGTACGGAACGCCCGCCTTCGTCAGCGCCGCCTCCATGAGCCGCATCGAGATGCCGTGCAGCATGGGCGCCTGCGGCCAGATCACCCGTTGACCGTCGAAGCAGCCCAGGTTCGTGATCGAGCCCTCGGAGATCACCCCGTCGTCCGTGGTGAGCAGCACCTCGTCGAACCCCTCCCGCTCCGCCTCCAGCCCCAGGTAGTGCTGGGGGAAGCCGCCCATGTGCTTGATGTGCGGCAGGAAGCGCTGGTAGCGGGCCGACCTGACGACCTGCGGGGCGGTGGCGACCTCGACGGGCGGCGCGACCGTGGCGAACACGTGGACCTTCTCCACCTCGAACACGTAGACCCGCACGCTCGCGTCCGGCCTGTCGAGCACCGTGCGGATGGAGTCGACCACCAGGCGGCGGTCCACCGGCCGGCCGAACAGCTCCCTGGTGGCCCGGTCGAGGCGTTCGAGGTGGAGGTCGAGGCCGCGCACCCGGCCCTGCCTGACCTGCATCGCGGTGAAGTGCCCGTACCTGGCCAGGACGGCCAGGCCCACGTTCGGCTCCTCGGCGAGCACGCCGTCGATCACGGTGCGGATGATGTCGATCAGCTCCTTCGGAGAGCACGAGGGGTTTTGGGGGAGGTGCTGAGGGCTCAGCGGGTGAGCGTGCGGGGGATGAGGCGGCGGGCCAGCTCCTCCAGCATGGCGAGCGTCTCGGCGATGTCGACCCGGTCGTCGGTGTCGAGGGCCGCGGCCAGCGCGTCGTCCACCGGCGTCGCCCGCACGTCCGCGACCCGCTCGGACACCTGCGCCGACTCCCTGATCAGCGTCCGCCGCCGGTCCCGGGGGTCCGTCATGGTCTCCAGCGCGCCCACCGCCTTCAGCCGCGCCACGGCGGCCGACACGGCGCTCTGCGGCAGGCCCGTACGCGCCGCCACCTCGCCCACCGTGGTCTCCGGGTGGTCACGCACGTCGCTGACCACGATGAGGACCGTCCGCACGCCCGCGGGCTGCTCGCCGATGCCCTCCGTGGGCATGGCCTCCTCGCCGATCTTCATCAGCGTACGCCCGAGCAGGAACAACTCGACCCCGTTCATCCCAGGCACGATACCGGCAGCCTCTCGCCGGGGCGCTAGCCCCAGAACCGCACCTCGGGGAAGCGGTCCGACGGCCGCTCCAGCAGCGGCTCCCGCCGTTGCCGCAGGTGCCGGTCGAGGAAGGCGCCCACGTACGCCCGCGTGATCCCCGCCGCCCGCTCACCCTCGATGGCCGGCGCGGGCAGCCCTACCTGCGGCCTGAGCACGGCGTAGTCGGTGAACGCCGCGTGATCCGTGCCCGCGACCGACAGCCACCGCTTCCACCCCTGCACCCGCGGCCACCAGGTGCTCCACGACTCGTCGCCCGCCGGGGTGTGGTTGCTCTCGGTGCCCATCATGAGCAGCGGGCCGCGCATGTCCTGCGGCGGCTGCTTGGGGTTGTAGCTGCCGTCGAGGTTCACGCCGGCCCGTACCCGCCTGTCGGCGGCCATGAGCTGCGGCGCGGTGTTCCCGCCGATCGAGAACCCCACGACGCCGATCCGCGCCGGGTCCACCAGGCGATCCTTCCGCGCGAGGAGCTGGTCCAGCACGAACGACAGGTCGCTCACCCGGCTCCTGGCCACCGCCGCCCCCTTCTCCTCGGTCATCCTGCCCACGCACGCCTCGCACGTCGTGGTACGGCCGTCGGGGAACGTGGTGGCGACCGACTCGTACGTGTGCTCGACCGCCGCCACCAGGTACCCCCTGCTGGCCAGGTCCTCGGCCAGCGAGGTCATCGTCGCCCGGGGGAAGGAGAACCCGGGCGACACGAGCACCAGCGGCAGCGGGCGGCGTGGCGGCACGGCATCGGTGGTGGCGTGCGTACGGGTATTGGCCAGCGTGTCGGGCGGAACGTCCGGATAGGGCTTGAGCACCAGCTCCGACTCCTGCCGCGTCACGTACGGGGCCCTCTTCACGCCGGGCTTCGCGGCGGGATACCAGAGCGACACCATGAGCCGCCGCGGCCCGCTCTCCGGCACCCACGGATCGACGCGGCCGACGTCCACGAGCTGCAACGTGCTCAGCCCGACGGGGTGCCCGCCGGTGGGGCGCGGCAGCTCAGTGAGGCGCGGCAGTTCGGTCAGCCGTGGCGGCTCGGCGGCGGTCCGAGCGTCGGCGGGCGCGGTGATGAGCAGAGCCGCTGTCGTCACGCCGATCGTCACGATGATTTTCCTCATGCGGCCCAGCGTGGGCGAGGGACCCTGGACGCGGCTTGGGGGAGAAGTCGACCGGCGTCCCCTCCTTTCGTAGCGGTCGCTATCGACGATCGTCGCGGGTGGCCGCGCGGCGGGCCCCGTACGCTGGCGGACGTGCAGCTGAGCCGACGGATCGACGCCCACACCCCGATGCTGCTCGGCGGGTGCGTGTTCGTGGCGTCCGTGGTGCCGCCCGAGGGCCTCGCGCTGCTCAGGCCGTCCCACCTCCTGGTGGCGACGCTGGCGGGGGTGGCGGCATGGTACGCGCGGCGCTCGTGGTGGCCGCTGTTCGCGCTCGGCGCGATCTCGTACGTGTGGCTGGTGGTGTGGGCGCCCCTCTTCGTGGCCTCGTACTACGCGGGCACGACCCTGCGCAGGGCCCGGGACGTGGCGCTGCACCTGGGGCTGGTGGCGCTCACGTTCGGCGCCTCCGTGGGCGTCGGCAAGGCCGTCGGCGGACGCCGCGAGATCATCACCGCGACCAGCGTCAACACGGCTCTCCTGGTCATGATCCTGGTCGGACTCCCGTTCGTCCTCGGCCTCTGGACCCGCGCCAGGCGCGACGTCCTGGCCGCCGCCCGGGAGCGCGCCGACCGCCTGGAACGTGAACAGGTCATGCGCGCCGAACAGGCCCGGTCCCAGGAACGCGCCCGCATCGCCCGCGAGATGCACGACGTCGTGGCCCACCGGGTCTCGCTCATGGTCCTGCACGCCGGCGCCCTGGAGATGCGGGCCCCCGACGTCCCGACGGCCCGCACCGCCACCATGATCGGCGACATCGGCCGCGAGGCCCTCACCAACCTGCGCGAGCTCCTCGGCGTCCTCCGCTCCCCCCACCAGCCCGCCGACCTCGCCCCCCAGCCCACCCTCGCCGACCTGGACCGCCTGCTCGACCAGTCCCGCGCGCTCGGCATCTCGGTCCGCCGCCACGACCACGGCATGCCTCGTCCGCTGGGCACGACCGTGGAGCGGACCGCGTACCGGGTGGTGCAGGAGGCCCTCACCAACGTGCACAGACACGCGGGCGACGCGCGGACGGACGTCCACCTGGGGTGGGACGGTGAGGGCGTGCTGCACGTCGAGATCACCGACCGCGGCCCGGCCCCCGCCGCCGAACCGCCCGCCGTCGAACCGCCCGCCGTCGAACCACTCCCCGTCGAACCGCTTCCCGCCGGACCGCTTCCCGGGGCGGGCCGGTCGGCATCGGGCCGTGACACACTCCCTGGGGCCGGCTGGGGGCTGGCCGGCCTGCGCGAACGCCTCGAACTCCTCGGCGGGACCCTCCAGGCGGGCCCACGCCCCGACGGCGGCTACACCGTGAAAGCCACCATCCCCACCCAGGTCGTGGGGGCGTCATGATCCGCGTGCTGGTGGTCGACGACGAGGCCCTCGTCAGATCCGGCCTGCGCCTGATACTCGAGACCACCGACGACATCGTCGTGGTCGGCGAGGCCAAGGACGGCGAGGAGGCCGTCAGCGCGGTGACCCGCCTCAGCCCCCACGTCGTGCTCATGGACGTCCGCATGCCCGGCACCGACGGCCTGACCGCCGCCGCCCGCGTCCTGGCCGCCCCCGCCCCGCCCCGGATCATCATGCTGACCACGTTCGACCTGGACGAGTACGTCCACCAGGCCCTCCGCCTGGGCGCCGTCGGCTTCCTGCTCAAGGACACCCCGCCCCGCGACCTGACGGCCGCCGTACGCACGGTCGCCGCGGGCCAGGCCATGCTCTCGCCCTCGGTCACCCGCCGCCTCATCGACGCCTTCGTCGACAGGGCCCCGTCCCGCTCGGAGTCGGCCCGCAGGCAGCTCGCCGCCCTGACCGGCAGGGAGGAGGACGTCATCCGGGCACTGGCCCGCGGCCTGTCCAACGCCGAGATCGCCCGCGACCTGCACCTCTCGGAGGCCACGGTGAAGGCCCACGTCAGCCGGGTCCTCGCCAAGCTCGGCCTCACCAACCGCGTCCAGGCCGCCATCCTCGTCCACGACGCCGACCTCTGACCCCGGCGTCCCTACGGGCCTTGTTCGTACGGGGCCTTGTTCGTACGGGCCTGTTCGTACGGGCCTGTTCGTGTGGGCCTATAGGGTCGTCAGGCGTGACGGACGACCTGGCATCACTCGCCACCCGGCTGCGCGCCTTCGCCCACGCCCGCGACTGGGAGCAGTTCCACACCCCCAAGAACCTGGCCATGGCCCTGGCCGGCGAGGCGGGCGAGCTGCTGGCCGAGTTCCAATGGCTGACCCCCGAGGAGTCGTCCGACCTCGACCCCGCGACCCTGGCCCGCGTCCGCTCGGAGCTGGGCGACGTGATGACGTACCTCGTCCGGCTGGCCGACATCCTGGACATCGACCTGGTGGAGGCGGCTCACGCCAAGACCGACGAGGGCGAGCGCCGCTACGACCCCGCCCTCTACCGAGGCTCCGCCAGAAAGGCGCCCCCACTCTCCGAAGGCTGACAAGACCCCTCCGGCCAGGGGTTATGCCAACTCTTCCCCCTTTCTTGATACGGCCACCCGGATCGGTTGTCATCAAGGAAGGAACTGCACCTGCGGGCCCAACAGCCGCCTGGGTCATGCGTTGCCCCATCGACCCATGGAGGCACCATGCGTATCCAAGGCAAGATCGCCATGCTGGCGGCGCTCACGCTGACCGCCGCGGGACCCCTCACCGGACCCGCCGCTCACGCCGACGACCCCGCCCCCGAGCCGCAGGCGCAGCTCGTCCCGGCCTGGGACAACCCCGGCCCCCAAGGCAGCACCTCCTACGAGGACGGCTCCCCGGCCGCGGAGAACAAGGCCGCCGCCTGGCATTGCTACCTGTACGTCAGTGACCCGTCGTTCGTGAAGTACAGCGGTCGCTGGCACGTCGAGGGCACCGGCCGCCAGTCGTGCACCGGGTCCGGCTACGCCCCTCAGGGGCCACGGCTCACCCTGCAGCGCTACTTCGGCCTCGGCATCTGGCGGAACGTGGTCCGCACCTCCATCGCGTGGTCGCGCGGCTCGTACGCGGAGATGAGAAAGGCGTGGAACTGCACCGGCTCCGGCAGTGAGGAGTACCGCTGGGTCGTCGACGGCTTCGCCGAGGGCTCCGGCAGGAAGAGGGCGCACGCCTACTCCCTGTACTACCTGCGTGTCATCTGTTAGGGGCTGTCCACCGAGACGGCGGGCGCGTCACGGCCCCGCCAGACCATGATCGCCCAGCCGCGCGGCGTCGCGACGGTCCGCGTGGCCACGCGCAGCTGGGCGATCCGGTGAGCACGAAGGACCCGCGCGTGCACAAGGTGGCGCCCCCGCGGGCTCCAGCGCCTCGTCCGGCTGCGCGCCCAGCCGTTGTGCTCGATGCCGACCCGCTCCTGCTGCTGCTCAGCCGGGCCGGAGCCCGCCTCGATGATCGCGGTGCGGCACAGCGAGGACCAGCCGCCGTCGTACTCGAAGACCGCCCATTCCAGGGCGTCCCCGTGAGCGAACAGCGCCGCCGCGAGGTCGCCGTCGATGACGTCACAGGACAACGGCACCAGATCGGCGTCGTGCGGAACGTCCAGCCCCTGCTCGATGATCCGGCGACTGTGCTCGTCCAGGGCCGGGTGGAACGCTGGCATGGATCGACGGTAAGTCCACCGCGTCCGGCATGTCGAGAAACGGACCCGGACGGTCTACGGTCGACACCCCGGCGGCAAGCGCCGACTTCCAGCCGTCTCCCAGGCGGAGAAAGAGATGCGTCGTCCGGGGCACTACGGAACTCGTCCGAGCCGCTCGGGGACGCCTGAGCCGG
>NZ_JAHKRL010000349.1 GCF_019396405.1 Nonomuraea rhizosphaerae
GCCCCACACCTTCGCACCGCACGACAGCTCCCACGAGAAGACGCCGGCACCGTACGTGGTGCCGGGGATCCAGGTGTCCTTCCAGGTGCCGTCCGGCATCTTGATCCCGGTCTTGACCATGGCGAACATCTCCCGCCGCTGGGCGGGCGGCAGGAGCGTGCCGCGCAGCAGCGCGCTGGTGAATCGGTTGAGGTCTGCGACTGTTGAGACCATTCCGCCGGCCGCCCATCCGATGGTGGCGCTCTGGTCGGTCACGTCGTAGACCTTGGCGTCGGTCTCGGCGGCGAACAACGTGGAGTAGTGCCGTGGGTGCGGGCCGCGTATCTTCGTCTCCTTGCCCGGCAGGTACGTCCCGGTCAGGCCCAGGGGGCGGACGACGCGCCGCTCGATCTCGCCGGCGAGTGTCCTGCCGGTGACCTTCTCGACGATCATCCCGGCCAGGACGTAGCCGGTGTTGGAGTACACGAAGCCGTCACCCGGCGCCTCGAAGGAGCGCGGATTGCGCAGGCCGATCTTCACGAGTTGCTCGGGTGCGTAGGCGTCGTAGCGGTGCTCCAGCCAGGCGGGGCCGGAGAACTTGGCGAACTCCTCCTTGTCGTTGCCGTAGTTGAAGATCCCGCTGGTGTGGTTGAGCAGGTGCCTGACGGTGATCGTGCCGCCGTCGTTGTTGTTGCCCTTGACCAGGCCGGGCAGCCATTTGTCCACGGTGTCGTCGAGGCTCAGCTTCCCTTCGGCCGCCAGTTGCAGGACGACGGTGGCCGTGAACGCCTTGGAGGCGCTGCCGATCCGGAACCGTTCCTGCGGCTGACGCTTGCGGCCGGTCCGGGTGTCGGCCACCCCTGCCGAGCCGAACCACCGCCCGCGACGGTCGCGGACCTCGGCGACCATGCCGGGCGCACCGCCGCCGGCCACGGCCTGGTCGAGCGCCTCCTGAACCTGAGCGTGGCCCGGGGCGCCCGCCCTGGAGGCAGCTGCCGCGGGGACCGCCGTCGCGGCCCCCGCCAATGTCACGGCGGTGATGAGCAACCCCGCCGTGGAGGGGAGAGATTTGGCCATGTCGATTCCTTTCAGGCGAGGAACACCAGCGCGCCACTGATCGTCCGCTCGCGATAGTACGCGTTCAGTGCGGATAAAAAGCTAACTTGCATTTATAAATCTCGCAACCTATATCCGGGGAATCCTCTGTTTTTGCAGGTGGTATCTCCAAGGCTTGCAATGAGCATGTGAGTGAACGCAAGAAGCGTGGGAGGATTTGCAATGAGGTGGAGATGAACGCAATACTGTCCACCTGCCCGCGGACCCCTCAACGGGCTGACACAGCAAACAGGAGGCGAAGGCCCGATGCCGGGAGGCAGACTGACCTACCAGGATCGCCGGCACATTGCCGCGGGGCTGGCCGAAGGGCTCACCTACACCGAGATCGCCAAGCGCCTGCAACGGCCGATCTCCACCGTCACCCGCGAGGTGACCCGTAACGGTGGAGCCGACAGGTACGAGGCCGACCGGGCCCACCAGGCGACCGAAGGCCGGGCTCGCCGGCGTAGACAGGTCTCCGCCACAGCGCCGGCGCCACCGGCTGCCGGCGGCGCGCCCGGGCGGGACCCTCAAGCGGTTCACGCTCTGGAGGAGCGATTCACCGAGGTGATGATCGCGACAGGGCTGCCGAGAATGATCGCCCGGGTGCTCACCTGCCTGTACACCACCGACAGCGGCAGCCTCACCGCCGCCGAACTCGTCCAGCGTCTCCAGGTCAGCCCGGCGTCCATCTCCAAGGCCATCGGCGAACTCGAACGGCACGAACTGATCCGGCGCGAACGCGACCCCCGCCGGCGGCGTGACCGGTACGTCATCGACCCCGACGTCTGGTACCGATCCTGGCTGGTCAGCGCCCGGCAGAACGCCACTCTGGCCGATCTCGCCCATGAGGGGGCGCAGATCCTCGACTCCACCACTCCTGCCGGCACCCGCCTGCGGGACATGAGCCAGTTCTTCGAGCACGTCAGCCAGAACATGGTGCAGGCCGCCGAGCAGTGGCGGCAGGACTTCCTGTCGAGGCGAACGACGGATCGTCAGAGCGAAGCACGGCCCCAGGCCGATGTCACCGCGTAAGTGCGTCGTCAGGCGGTGACCGCCGATTCCCGAATTTTGTCACCCGAAGGCGCCTCTCGGACGGTAGTTCCGGAGAGAGTGTCGCAAGGGGAGCGGGAGATGGTAGACGGATTTGCTCGGTATGTCGAGCAGCGGCATGAGCGGCTGTGCCGTACGGCGTTCCTGCTCACCAGGGACTGGGCAGCGGCGGAAGATGTGGTGCAGACCTCGCTGATCAAGCCCCGAGGCCCTGGCGCAGCCTGGCCGAGGTGGAACTGGCCACCGCCGAATGGGTGGCCTGGTTCAACACCACCCGCCTGCACTCCGCCACCGGACACCTCCCACCCGAGGAGTTGGAAGCGATCTACTACGCTCAACACCACCCCAGCGAAGCCCTAGCAAATCAACCGTTGAGGTCTCCATCAAAGCCGGGGCGGTTCACGGCAAGATCCGCCTGACCGTCAAGATCAGACGGATCTGTCAACCTCAGTCCTACCGTCTCAAGGCTCCAAGATCATCCGTAACTGGTGGTGTAGGAGTGACCCACCACCCATGTGCCGTACTGCTCGCACTTGGCATTCGAGTACTGCCCGACCGGTACCCAGACGCCCACCTTCGTCGTGTTGTTGGAGCAGTAGGCAATGGCCGCCACCATGCCCGAGCCGCCCGTGCACCGCGCCCACGTGATGACCTTCGAAGGCAAGCTCTGGCCGCTGCTGCAGTCATACGGGCGGGGCTCGGCGTGTGCGGCGGCCGGGAACATGAGGAGGCTGCCAAGAGCAGCGGTCGCCATCATGGTGAGTGCGGTGCGAAGCATGGTGTCTCCCCGGTCGATGAATCGGCACCGACCGCTTTGTCGAGGAAGTTTCAAGGCGGTGAGCATCTTCTTCTGCTCACCGGCGCGGCCGCGCTGGAGTGAACTGTAGGAGGCGAACGGGACGGCGGCTATCCAAATGACGTCGCACGAAATGCGGTCTTCGGATGGCTCGCTTCATGAGCTGATGCAGGCATCTTCTTGGAGGCTGCGACTGGTCGGAGGAGGTCAGCTCAAGTACAGCCCCTGTCACGAGTACCGCCCCTCTCCTGGCCCGTAGATCGGCCGCGATCACCTGGACATAGATCCGGTGCGCGTTGCCAGAGGGACATCCACCCGCTGGACCCAGGTTCCATCAGTGGGACCTCGGTGCCTGCTTCTGGAACCGGGGTCTCACCGCTTCGAGAAAGCCGTTCTGCCGGGAGTTGTAAAGAGCTACTGAACCGGGGTGCCGCACCCTTCATGAAATCCCGCGATTGACTGTTCCCTGGGCAAGGGTCACGCCTGACGGGACAGGCTGTGCCGGTGTTGCTGCCAGCGTTCGAGCAGGGCAGGTATCTCGCTCAGCATGAAGTGGTAGAAGTCACGCATCTGTGACAGCGTCGGCAAACTGGCCCTGATGCCCTGATGCCCTGATGCCCTGATGCCCCGGTGCCCTGTGCAGACCCGGTCGCACGGCTGCTCGTCGACGAACCGGTGATCGCGGGCCGGATCTGATCAGTTTTGGGCTCTTTGAAGGTATTGATACGTTGGAGAGAGGTGTGCCGGGAAGCCTGGTCGGCAAGTGAACAGCCACTGTCCTGCCAGGAGCGGAGTTTCATGACGGGCACCCCGACCAGACCTGCGCTGCGCCTGCTCGACAGAAGCACCTGGCCCGAGGCGCGCCGCATCGCCGACATCCTGCGCAAGGAGACCATCGGTGGCGCGCTGCTCCTGGCCGCCGCCCTGGCCGCGCTGATCTGGGCCAACTCACCGTGGGCGCAGACCTACCAGGACCTGCGCGCGATCGAGGCCGGGCCCGCCGCGCTGCACCTGAACCTCGACCTTGCCACCTGGGCCGCGGACGGCCTGCTGGCCATCTTCTTCTTCGTCGCCGGGCTGGAGCTGAAGCGCGAGTTCGTCGCCGGTGACCTGCGCGACCTGAGGCGGGCCGCGGTGCCGGTCGCCGCGGCCTTCGGCGGGGTCATCGTGCCCGCGCTGGTGTACCTGGCGATCGCGGGGGCGGCCGGGGCGGCCCGGGGGTGGGCGATTCCGACGGCCACCGACATCGCGTTCGCGCTGGCGGTGCTGGCGGTGATCGGCCGATCCCTGCCCGATGCGCTGCGTACCTTCCTGCTGACGCTGGCCGTGGTGGACGACCTGATCGCCATCGTCGTCATCGCTGTCTTCTACACCTCGCAGTTGGCGCTGCTGCCGCTGGTGGGCGCCTTGGTCCCGCTGCTGGCCTTCGCCGTCCTGGTCCGGCGGGGGGTGCGGTCGTGGTGGGCGCTGCTGCCGTTGGCGTTCGCCACCTGGGCGCTGGTGCACGCCTCGGGCGTGCATGCCACGGTGGCCGGGGTGCTGTTGGCGTTGACCGTTCCCGTCCTTGCGAGAAAGACGGCGAACGGACCGGCCGCCGGGCCAGGGAACGCAACGGTGCCCGGACTTGCCGAGCGCTTCGAGCACCGGTTCCGGCCGATCTCGGCCGGCGTCGCCGTGCCGGTCTTCGCGTTCTTCTCCGCCGGGGTGGCACTGGGCGGGCTGAGCGGCCTGGGCCAGACGCTGGCCGAGCCGGTCGCGGTGGGGATCGTGGCCGGGCTGCTGGCCGGCAAGCCGCTCGGCATCCTGGCCGCGACCTGGCTGGTGGCCCGGTTCACCCGTGCCACCCTGGATGAGGGCCTGGCCTGGATCGACATGGCGGGACTGGCAGTCCTGGCCGGCATCGGGTTCACCGTGTCGCTGCTGATCGGGGAGCTGGCGTTCGACGGGGCCGGGGAGGAACAGGTCAAGGTGGCCGTACTGGCCGGTTCGCTGGCCGCGGCACTGCTGGCCACGGTGATCCTGCGGTTGCGGGCCCGCCTCTACCGGCGCATCCACGCGGCCGAGAGCGCCGACTCCGACGCCGACGGCATCCCCGACCTGTACCAGCCCTCCTAGGGCCTGTTTTATAAGCGGGTCAGCCAGTCGTTGATGATGGCGATCTGAACGGTGGCCTCGTAGCGGACGGCGAGCTTGTCGTACCTGGTCGCGACGGCACGGTGGCGT
>NZ_JAHKRL010000350.1 GCF_019396405.1 Nonomuraea rhizosphaerae
GGCCGCCGGCTCGTGAGAGCCGGCGGCCTTTTCGCCAGGTGCGCCGCCAGGGACTCGAACCCCGGACCCGCTGATTAAGAGTCAGCTGCTCTGACCAACTGAGCTAGCGGCGCTTGCAGAGAGGAATATACCGGCACTAAGCATCCTGGTCGAATCGATACCCCCGCCAGCTAGAATAAAGTTCGGCCACCCACGCCGACCAGACAGGAGCATCGATGTTCGACTCGCCCGCCGACGTGGGTCAGCGGCTCGCCGCCGTTGGCTACCTCTCCGACGACGCCATCTCCACCTCGGTGTTCCTCGCTGCCGCCCTCGGCAAGCCGTTGCTGGTGGAGGGGCCGGCGGGGGTGGGGAAGACGCAGCTCGCCAAGGCCGTCGCGATGGCGACCCGGGCCGAGCTGATCCGGCTGCAGTGTTACGAGGGGCTGGACGAGGCCAGGGCGCTGTACGAGTGGAACTACAAGAAGCAACTGCTGCGCATCCAGGCGACGAGTGACGACGACGACATCTTCACCGAGGAGTTCCTGCTGGAGCGGCCCTTGCTGAAGGCGGTCCGGGCGAGCGAGCCGACCGTGCTGCTCATCGACGAGATGGACAAGGCGGACGTGGAGGTCGAGGGGCTGCTGCTGGAGCTGCTGTCGGACTTCCAGGTGACGATCCCGGAGCTGGGCACGATCAGCGCGGCGCGCAAGCCGTACGTGGTGCTGACCTCCAACGCGACCCGCGAGCTGTCGGAGGCGCTGAAGCGGCGCTGCCTGTACCTGCACATCGAGTACCCGACGCCGGAGCGCGAGCGCGACATCGTGCTCAGCCAGGTGCCGACGATCCGCGCCGACCTGGCCGAGCGGCTCGCCCGGACGGTGGCCACGCTGCGGGCGCTGGAGCTGAAGAAGGCGCCGTCGGTGGCCGAGACCGTCGACTGGGCCAACACGCTGCTGGCCCTGGGCCGGGAGGAGCTGGACGAGGCGACCGTCGCCGGGACGCTCGGGGTGGTGCTCAAGCACGCCTCCGACCAGGTCAGGGCGGTGAAGGAACTGGGGTTGTCGAATGGGTGACCCGGCCGGCGGACGCGGGGAGCGAGGGCTGTCGGATGGGTGACCTGGTCGACAGGCATGTGGGGTTCGTGCACGCGCTGCGTGAGGCGGGTGTGCCCGTGTCGCTGGCCGAGGGGCTGGACGCGGCGCGGGCGCTGCGGGTGATCGAGCTGACCGAGCGGGAGTCGCTGCGCGCGGCGTACGCGGCGACGCTGGTGAAGAAGCCCGCCTACCGGCCCGGCTTCGACATGCTGTTCGACCTGTGGTTCCCGGCCACGATCACCGGGCTGGCCACGGCTAAGGACCCCGGCTCGGGCCCCGACCTGGAGACAGCCGGGCGCGACGAGCTGCGTGAGGAGCTGGCCAGGCTGCTGGCCGGTGGCAGCGAGGCGGAGATGCGGCAGTTCGCCAGGGTGATGGTGGGCAGGTTCGGGCGGCAGCCGGCCGGCCCCGGCCGCCAGAACTGGTTCTCCTACAGCGTCCTGCGCGCCCTGTCCCCCGAGACGCTGATGGCCCGCATCCTCCAGGAGGCCCTGGCGGGCCAGGAGCGCGGCGGGCTCGCCGAGAAGACGGTGCGGCGGCGGGTCAACGACGGCATCCGCGACTTCGAGGAGGCCGTCGCCACCGACGTGCGCCGCAGGATCGCCGAGGACTCGGGCGTCGAGCGCATCGCCCGCTCCGCCGTACGCCCTCCGCTGGACCAGCTCGACTTCCTGCGCATCACCAAGGCGGACCTGGCCCGGCTGCGCAGGGAGGTGTACCCGCTGGCCAGGCGGCTGGCGGCGAGGCTGACGATCAAGCACAGGAAGGGCAGGCGGGGCCGGCTCGACTTCCGCAGGACCATGCGGGCGTCGTTGCAGAGCGGCGGCGTCCCGCTGACCACGCACTTCAAGCCGCCCCGGCCGCACAAGCCGGAGCTGGTGATCCTCTGTGACACCAGCGACTCGGTCTCGTCGTTCGCGCACTTCACGCTGCTGCTGACGTACGCGCTGAGGGAGCAGTTCACCAAGGTGCGGGCGTTCGGGTTCGTGGACACGGTGGACGAGATCACCCGCTTCTTCGTGCCCGGCGCGGACGTGGTGGAGGCGATGACGCGGCTGGCCAACGAGTCGGACATGGTGCGCTTCGGGCGGACGAACTACGGCTACTCGCTGGAGAAGTTCGCCGAGCGGTACGGGGACGCGATCGGCCCCAAGACGTCGCTGCTGATCCTGGGCGACGCCAGGTCCAACTACCAGCCGCCCGCCCTCGACACGCTCAAGGCGCTGAGCGCGAAGGCCCGGCACGCGTACTGGCTGAACCCGGAGCCACGTCAGCAGTGGGACACGGGCGACTCGATCGCGACCGACTACGGGACGGTCGTGCCCATGTACGAGTGCCGCAACGTCGCCCAGCTCACCGCGTTCATCGAGGAACTGGCGTAACGCGCCCCGGGTCAGGAGCGCTGCCGCTGCAGCTCCCGGGCCGCCGTGCGGGTGAGCAGCTCGATCTGCGCCTCGTCGTACACCTGGCCGGAGGTCGCCTTGATGCGCTTGCCCACCAGACCGGGCTTGATCAGCGTGACGCCCTCGGAGGTCAGCTGGCCGCCGCGGGGCAGCATGCCGCAGTGGACGGCGAGCACCGGCGTGATCGACAC
Source organism: Nonomuraea rhizosphaerae (assembly GCF_019396405.1). Taxonomy (GTDB): domain Bacteria; phylum Actinomycetota; class Actinomycetes; order Streptosporangiales; family Streptosporangiaceae; genus Nonomuraea; species Nonomuraea rhizosphaerae. Next base: position 2,671 of record NZ_JAHKRL010000350.1, read on the forward strand.
CTCGATCCCGGTCTCGCGGGTGAGCAGCTCGGCGAAGGCCGCGCCGGTGGCGATCAGGGCGTCGGCGTCCTTCTTGCCGTACTTCTCGCCGAAGAACAGCTTCCCGCCGTACTCGGCGATCTCGGTGTCGGGGCTCCAGGACTCGTTGTCGATGACCCATACGCCGCCGGGGCCGATGACGAGGTGGTCGATGGAGGCCTGCTCCCTGATCGCGCGGCCGTCCAGGACGCTGTAGCCGAGCTTGCGCAGCGAACGGCGCAGCACCCTGCCGGTGATGACCTCGCCGCGGCGCCTGCCGCGCCAGACCGCGGTGGCGTGGAACGAGCGCCAGGCCAGGTACCAGTCGACACCCGCCACGATGCCCGCGCCCAGCGCGGCCCAGAAGAGGACGAGCGACAGGTCGAACCTGAGTGCCAGGCCGATGCCCGCCGCGAAGCCGACGCCCGCCTTGATCGCCCTTGATCGCTGACGGTTCTTGGCGTCCTCCCGCCAGAACTTCTCGTACCACCACTGCGGCGATGCCCCAGTGTACTTCTCGTCCTGCGTCACGTAGATAGAGCCACCGGGCACGGCAAACTCCCCGAATGTGTTGGGTAACCAAACAGGATCTGCCACACCGAAGATCCCTCGCCAACACAATTAATACCCCACTGCAAGCAAGGGGATCCTAAGGTGACGGAACTAGCACCCCCTAAGTACCATCCCCGATGACTGTCAACCGACCAGTCGGTATGCTGTCAACCGGGACCGAGGGGGACGTAGTGAAGGAAGAACCGGTACGCAGGCGGCTGCTCAGCGAGGCGACCCGTCTGTTCGCGGAGCGGGGCTTCGAGGGCACCTCCGTACAGGAGATCGTAGTGGCCGCCGGTGTCACCAAGGGCGCCATGTACCACTATTTCGATTCCAAGGATGATCTCCTGCACGAGATCTACGGCCGGGTGCTGCGCATGCAGATGGAACGCCTGACCCAGATCGCCGACGGCCCCGGCGCGGTCGCCGAGCGGCTGCACGCGGTGGCGGCCGACGTCGTCGAGACCACCACCGCGAACCTCGACGACTCCAAGATCTTCTTCCTCTCGATGCACCTGCTCGCGCCCGAGACCCGCAAGACCGTGCGCGCCGAACGCCGCCGCTACCACGAGCGCTTCCGCGACCTGGTCATGGAGGGGCAGCGGCAGGGCGTGTTCAGCGAGCGGGTGCCCGCCGAGCTGGTCGTCGACTACTTCTTCGGCTCGGTGCACCACCTGGGCACCTGGTACCACACGGACGGGCCGCTGACCGGCGCCCAGGTGGGCAAGCACTTCGCCGACCTGCTGCTCACCTCACTGGGCGCCGAACCGCCCCACTGACCTCTACGGGGGCCTCTACGGGGATCTACGCGGGCCCCGGCAGGTCGGCCAGCGACGCCAGCGCCTCCCGGTGGTCGCCCGGCGTGCCGAACGCCATCTCCGACGCCTTCGCCCGCTTGAGATACAGGTGTACGGGGTGCTCCCACGTCATCCCGATCCCGCCGTGCAACTGCAGGGCCTCCTCGGCCGCGTGCACGGCCACCCCGGCGTTCCACGACTGGGCCACGGCCACCGTCACCGCGTCCGCGTCGGCGACCGCGGCCCTGGCGGCCGCCTTCGCCCTGACCACGTCCAGCCACAGGTCCGCCAGCCGGTGCTTGATCGCCTGGAACGAGCCGACCGGGCGGGCGAACTGGTGCCGCTCCTTGACGTACGCGAGCGTCGTCTCCAGGCACCACTCGGCCACCCCGAGCTGCTCCGAGGCCAGCAGCCCGGCGCCGTGCCGCAGCACCTCGGCCAGGTCGCAGGGCCCCAGCAGCCGGGCCGAGGCCCCGGTGAACGTGACGTTCGCGACCGGCCGGGTCAGGTCCAGCGACGGCACCACCTCGACGGAGGCGCCCTCCACCTCGTACAGCTCGCCGCCGACCGGCACCACCAGCACGTCGGCCACGTCCGCGCCCGCGACACCGGAGACGCCGCCCGACAGCGTCCCGCCGTCCACGCTCACCGACGACCCGCGCCACGGCGCGTACGGCGAGGCGGCGAACGACACCGCCAGGGCCGCGGTCGTCCGCCCCTCCGCCAGCCCGGCCAGCAGCTCACCGGCCTCGGCCGCCACCAGCGCCCGCGTCGCCAGCACCGCGCTGGTCAGGAACGGCACCGGCGCCACACCCCGGCCCAGCTCCTCCAGCACCACCCCGGCCTCACTGGCCGTCGCGCCGGCCCCGCCGTACTGCTCGGGGATGAGCAGCCCCGCCACCCCGATCTCCCCGGCCAGCGTCTTCCACAGGTCCGGGTCGTACGGGTCGGACTCGACGCGCTTGAGCACCGAGGCGGGCGGGCAGCGGTCGGCGAGCAGCCCGCGCACGGCGGCGCGCAGCTCCTCCTCGACCTCGCCGTAAAGGAGGGTCATCGCGGCAGATCCTTCCAGGGCACGTCCTTGTCGATGCGGGGCTCGGAGGGCAGGCCGAGCACCCGTTCGGAGATGATGTTGCGCAGGATCTCCGACGTGCCGCCCTCGATCGAGTTGCCCTTGGCGCGCAGGTAGCGGTAGCCCGCGCCACGCCCGTAGAAGTCGACGTCCTCGGAGCGGCGGAAGGTCCAGTCGTCGTAGCCGAGGTCGCGCCGCAGCTCCACGTCGAGACCCGACAGCGCCTGGTTCAGCTTGGCGAACGACAGCTTCATCCCCGACCCCTCGGGCCCCGGCTGCCCCGCGACGAGCTGCTCGCGCAGCCGCGCCCCGGACAGGCGGGTCACCTCCGTCTCCACCCACAGCGCCAGCAGCCGCTGGTGCAGGTCATGGGTGCGCAGCTCGGGGTGCTCACGCCAGGTGTCGAGCACGGGGCCGATCATGCCGCCGCCACGCCGTACGGGGGCGCCGCCGATCGCGACGCGCTCGTTCATCAGCGTGGTCTGCGCGACCCGCCAGCCCTCGCCGACCTCGCCGAGCCGCAGGTCGTCCGAGAGCCGCACGCCCGTCAGGAACACCTCGTTGAACTCGGCCTCACCCGTGATCTGCCGCAGCGGCCGCACCTCGACGCCCGGAGCGTGCATGTCGCAGATGAAGTACGTCATGCCGCGGTGCTTGGGCACGTCCGGGTCGGTACGGGTGACCAGGATGCCCCACCGGGAGTGGTGCGCGCCCGACGTCCACACCTTCTGGCCGTCCACGACCCACTCGTCACCGTCCCTGACCGCCCTGGTGCCCAGCGTGGCCAGGTCGGACCCGGCGCCGGGCTCGCTGAAGAGCTGGCACCAGATCTCCTCACCGGTCCACAGCGGGCGCAGGAAGCGGCTCTTCTGCTCCTGCGTCCCGAACGCCAGGATCGTCGGCGCGGCCATGCCCAGGCCGATGCCCTGCACGCCGGTGTTGAGCTGGGGCGTGTGGGCCAGCTCCCGCTCGACGACCTGCTGCAGGTCACGCGGCGCCCCGAGCCCGCCCAGGCCCTCGGGATAGGCCACCCACGCCAGCCCGGCGTCGTACCTGGCCCGCAGGAACGCCGGCCGGTCGGAGGGGTCGTTCGCCGCCAGGAACGCACTCACGCGGTCCTTTATGTCCGCTTCGTTCACATGTACCTCTTCAGTTCGCGGTAGGCGAGGGAGCGCTTGTGCACCTCGTCGGGGCCGTCGGCCAGGCGCAGGGAGCGGGCGCCCGCCCAGAGCCCGGCGAGCGGGAAGTCCTGTGAGACGCCGCCGGCGCCGTGGACCTGGACGGCCTTGTCGAGGATCCACTCGACGGTGATCGGGGTGGAGATCTTGATGGCCTGGATCTCGGTGTGGGCGCCCTGGTTGCCGGCGGTGTCCATGAGCCAGGCGGTCTTGAGGACCAGCAGCCGGAGCTGCTCGATCCGGATGCGGGACTCGGCGATCCAGTCCTGGACGACGCCCTGCTGGGCGACTGGCTTGCCGAACGTCGTGCGCTCCAGCGCGCGGCGGCACATCAGCTCGACGGCGCGTTCGGCCATGCCGATCAGGCGCATGCAGTGGTGGATCCGGCCGGGGCCGAGCCGGGCCTGGGCGATGGCGAAGCCGCCGCCCTCCTCGCCGATGAGGTTGTCGACGGGCACCCGTACGTCCTCGAAGACGATCTCGGCGTGGCCGCCATGGTCGGCGTCGGTGTAGCCGAACACGTGCATGCCGCGCTTGATGTTCATGCCCGGCGTGTCGCGCGGGACCAGCACCATGCTCTGCTGGCGGTGCTTGGGCGCGTCCGGGTTGGTCTTGCCCATCAGGATGAAGATCTTGCAGTTGGGGTTCATGGCGCCGGAGATGAACCACTTGCGGCCGTTGATGACGTACTCGTTGCCGTCGCGGACGATCGAGGTGGCGATGTTCGTGGCGTCGGAGGAGGCCACGTCGGGCTCGGTCATCGCGAACGCCGAGCGGATCTCCCCGTCGAGCAGCGGCTGCAGCCACTCCTTGCGCTGCCACTCGTTGCCGAACATGGACAGGACTTCCATGTTGCCGGTGTCGGGCGCGGCGCAGTTGGTCGCGGTGGGGGCGATGCGCGGGCTGCGGCCCATGATCTCGGCGAGCGGGGCGTACTGGAGGTTCGTCAGGCCCGCGCCGTGGTCGCCGGGCAGGAACAGGTTCCACAGGCCGCGCTTCCTGGCCTCGTCCTTCAGGTCGGTCAGCAGTGGCGGGGAGCTCCAGCCGCTGGTCGCCGCCTGCTCCTCGAAGGCCGTCTCGGCCGGGTAGACGCACTCGTCCATGAAGCGCAGCAGGCGCTCGCGCAGGTCCTCGGTGACGCTGTCGAAGGCGAAGTCCATGCCTCCGACCCTACCGACCGGCCGGTATGCCTGTCGACAGGTGGCTCTCCGGAAAACTGGACAGGTGGCCATAATCGTGATTCCGGGCCTGACCTAGTGTGGCCGCCATGACCGCCACGATGCCCTCTCCCGTCGTCCTCGAGAACGACGTCGTACGCCTTGAGCCGCTCACCCTCGGCCACGTCCCGGACCTGTTCCTGGCCGGCGGCGGCGACGCGGAGGTCTGGCGCCACCTGCCCGTCCGCGCGCCCCGGAACGAGGCCGAACTGGCGGAGGTCGCGGGGCACCTCATCTCCGACGACAGGCACATACCCTTCGCGGTCGTGCTCAAGTCGGTCGCGTTCGAGTCGGCCGGGCGTGCCGTCGGCTGGACGACGTACTGTGACGTGCCGGGCTTCGACCAGAGCGTCGAGATCGGGTGGACGTGGTACGGCAGGGAGGTCTGGCGTACGGCCGTCAACACGAGCTGCAAGCTGCTGCTCATCGACCACGCCTTCGACAAGCTGGGCTACAACCGGGTCATGCTCAAGACGGACATCCTCAACGAGCGGTCGCAGGCGGCGATCAAGCGGATCGGCGGGGTGCACGAGGGGACGCTGCGGCGGCAGCGGCAGCGTCCGGACGGCACCTGGCGCGACACGGTGTATTTCGGCATCCTCGAAGAGGAGTGGCCGCAGCATCGAGCTCGCCTGACGACGTAGCCGAGATTTAGCCGAAAAATCCGCCGAAAGGGGCGCATGACCGACCGGCTGGGGGGCTACTGGCTTGGCTCCCGGCTCGGCGGTGTCGTGCACGACGCCTACGACGAGTCGGGCGTCCGGTATGCGCTCACGCTGCTGCGGGACGCCGAGGGGCAGGCCGGGCCGGTCAAGCACGCCATGCAAGTGCGCTCGCTGTCGGTGGCCCGGGTGGTGGACGCCTGTCTCGACGGGGACGCCCCTTACCTGGTCAGCGAGCACGTCTGCGGGCCGACGCTGGGCGAGGTGGTCGGGCGGCGCGGACCGTACGGCGGGGACGACCTGTACCGGCTGGCGGCGTCCACGGCGACGGCGCTGGCGGCGATCCACGAGGCGGGGGCGGCGCACGGGCGGCTCGGGCCCCGGCAGGTCATCCTCGGGTCCGAGGGGCCGCGGATCGTCGGGCTCGGGGCTGATGGACGGGGCGCCGGCGGATCGGCCGCTGACGGGGGCGGCGCGGCGGGGGATGTGCGGGACTGGGGCAGGCTGCTGGTGTTCGCGGCGTACGGCCCCTCCTCGCCCCTGGAGTCGGAGCGGCCGCTCGACCGGCTCGACCGGCCGCTGCGTGAGCTTGTCCTGGCCGCGTTGCGCCGCGACCCCGACCGGCGGCCGAGCGCCCGCCAGCTGCTCATGTCGCTCCTGGACGTGCCGCAGTCGCAGCAGGGGCGGCTGCTGCCGCCCGAGCCCGTGGACGACCCGCCGCTGGGCGCGCGGGCGGAGGCGCTGTACCTGGGGCTGGGGCGGGCCGAGCAGGATCTGGTGCCGGAGGTGTTCCTGCGCCTGGTCGGCATGGCCGCCGACGGGACCGACACGCGGCGGCGGGCCGGCCGGGACGAGCTGGTCACCGGCCGGCCGGCGGGGC
>NZ_JAHKRL010000351.1 GCF_019396405.1 Nonomuraea rhizosphaerae
CGTAGGAGGCCAGCGAGCCGATCAGGCCGATGTTGGGGCCTTCCGGGGTCTCGATCGGGCACATCCGGCCGTAGTGGGACGGGTGCACGTCACGGACCTCGAAGCCGGCCCGCTCACGGGACAGACCACCGGGGCCCAGCGCCGACAGCCGCCGCTTGTGGGTCAGCCCGGCCAGCGGGTTGGTCTGGTCCATGAACTGCGACAGCTGCGAGGTGCCGAAGAACTCCTTGATCGAGGCCACCACCGGGCGGATGTTGATCAGGGTCTGCGGCGTGATCGCCTCGACGTCCTGGGTGGTCATCCGCTCACGGACGACGCGCTCCATGCGGGCCAGACCCAGGCGGACCTGGTTCTGGATCAGCTCGCCAACGTTGCGCAGCCGACGGTTGCCGAAGTGGTCGATGTCGTCGACCTCTACGATCACGGTGTCGATCGGCGCGTCCTGAGACGCGGGCATCGACTCCTCGCCCGCGTGGAGGCGGACGATGTATTCGATCGTGGCGACGATGTCTTCCTCGGTCAGCGTGCCCTGGCCGATCTCGCTGCCCACCCCGAGCTTCTTGTTGATCTTGTAGCGGCCGACCTTGGCCAGGTCGTAGCGCTTGGGGTTGAAGTACAGGTTCTCCAGCAGGGTCTGCGCCGACTCCTTGGTCGGCGGCTCACCCGGACG
>NZ_JAHKRL010000352.1 GCF_019396405.1 Nonomuraea rhizosphaerae
CGGGAGCGGCCCGCCGCCCGACTGGAGGCGGCCCGCGAGCACGCCCGGCTCGGCCTGGCCGAAGCACCGCGTTCGGCCGAGACGCCACATGAGGGCAAGGCGCCGCATCTGGGCAAGGCACCGCATCAGGCAGAGACGCCGCATCTGGGCGAGATGCCGCGCCTGGGCGAGGCGCCGTCCGGCCGCTCCACCCCGCACCTGACCGCGCTGCTGCTGAGCGTTCTCGCCCACGTGGACGTCGCGGAGGGTCTCCCGGACGACGCGGTACGCCGGCTCGGTCATCCAGCGGTGCGGCTGACGCTGACTTGGCACACGCCGGTCGCCGCCTCGATCGCGGTCACGGTCGCGGCGATCGAGCTGTGCCGCGACCGGCCGGAGCGGGCGGGACGGCTGCTCGGGGCGGCCACCGTTCTGCGGGGCAGGGAGGATCCGGGCGACGCCGACGTGCGGGTGATCACACGGGAGGTCACGGCCGCCCTGGGCGCCGCCGGGTCTGCGGCCGCGCACGCGGCGGGCGCGGCGATGTCGCGGGCCGAGGCCGAAAACCTGGTGTCCACGATCATCACCGAAACCGAGAACCGAGGCTGGGGCTGAGGCCGGGGCTGGGGCTGACGCCGGGGGCGGGGCTGGTCAGCCGGTCTGAGCCGCCCCGGGTGTGGGCTTGCCGAACATCGCGCAGGTCACCGCGTTCTGAAGCGCCCTCGCCGCCTTGGCGATCTTCGGGTCGGATCCGAACTCGGCCCACGACTCCGTCGAGATGAGAACGGCCGCCGTACGCCTGCCGCTCCGATCGGTGACCCCGGCGGTGAGGTACCCGGGGATGCCGCCGTCGTGGCTCCAGACCGTGCCGCACGGCGTGGCGCCGGTCTGGATGCCCAGCCCGTAGCCGGGCCCGTCCGGCTGTTTCGGGTCCATCGGCACGGTGGTGCGCATCTGCGTCAGCTGGGCGGCGGGCAGCAGCCTGCCGGACATCAGCGCGGTGTGGAACCGGGACCAGTCCCGCGTGGTGGACACGACCGCTCCGGCCGCCCCGCCCCATCCAGGGTCGTTGCCGGAGACGTCCACGTGGCCGTGGCGGCGCGGCCCGGCGACGTGCCTGAACGCGGCCGGCACCCCCGCCGGCATGTGGGCGGCGTCCGGCTCGTAGCCGTGGGCGTGCGAGCCGCGCCAGCCGGGCCCTGTGGCGTAGTAGGTGTGTTCGAGGTGGAGCGGCCGGGCGATCCGGTCCCGGACCAGCTCCGCCAGGCTCGCCCCGGTGGCCCGCTCCAGGACGGCTCCGAGCGCGACGTAACCGGTGTTGCTGTAGGACCACTTGGTGCCCGGCGCGAACAGCGGGGCATGCCTCACCCCGACCGCGAGCAGCTCCGACGAGGTCCAGCGCCGCCGGTCCGTGCCGAGGATCGACGGCAGGAGCGCGGCGTCCTCGGTGTAGTCGTACAGGCCGCTGGTGTGGTTCAGCAGCATGCGCAACGTGATCGCGCCGCCGTTCGGCACCTGGCCCGGCAGCCACTTCTCCACCGGGTCGGACAGGGTGAGCTTGCCCTCGGCGACCAGTTGCAGCACGAGGGTGGCCGTCATGGTCTTGGTGCCGGAGCCGATCCGGAACTCGTCGCCCGCTTTGAGCAGGTGGTCCCGTCTGCTCCAGGGGGCCTGCCGGGCGATCTCGACCGGCCGCCCGCGGCCGTCGTCCACCCGGACGACGACGCCGGGCGCCCCGGCGTCCACCAGCTCGCCCGCCAACTGCCGCAACCGCGCGTACGAAGCAGATGAAGCAGACGACGCGGGCGAAGCGGATGACGGGAATGACGGGAATGACGGGAATGACGTGGACGCGGCGGTGGCCGGGAGGGCCGCCGCCAGGCTCATGGCCAGCGCGGAAACCGTGACCGTGACCGTGCGCGACCGGCGTGGCCGCCCCGCACGATCCGGTGAGAGAGCACGTGGAGACATCGACCCGTTCCTCCGGGTGGTAGGTGACGCGGACGCCCCACCCTCCAGGTCACCACTCACAAACCGCTCCCAGCGCGCTCCCAGCCGCCCGTCAACGGCCGCCCGTCAACAAGCAGCCCCCCTTGCTTAGAACGAGGTTCTAGAAGCAGGCTAGCCCCATGATTACCGAGTACGCCGACCGCGTGTGGCGCGGCGAAGCGGACGACAGCGTCGTGGACGCGGGCATGCAGGACAAGGGCGTGCAGCCGATCACCGACGGCCTGGCCTGGTGGCCGGGGTTCGGCAACGTGACGGCGTTCGAGACCGAGGGCGAGCTGGTGCTGTTCGACACCGGCAGCTCGTTCTCGGCGGCCAGGCTGCACGCCGACGTCCGGGCCTGGACGCGGGCGCCGCTGACCACCGCGTTCTACTCGCACGGCCACATCGACCACGTCTTCGGCACGGGACCGTTCGAGGAGCCGGGCCCGCCCGCCACGATCTACGCCCATGAGGCGGTCGCCGGCCGGTTCGAGCGTTACGCGGTGACGAACGGCTACAACGCGGTGATCAACCAGCGCCAGTTCCAGGCCCCGAACCTCCGCTGGCCCACCCGCTACCGCCGTCCGGACGTGACCTACACGGACGCGCTGACCGTGCGGCGCGGCGGGCTCACGTTCGACCTCACGCACGCCAAGGGCGAGACCGACGACGCGACCATCGGCTACGTGCGTGAGCACAAGCTGCTGCTGCCCGGCGACCTGTTCATCTGGGTGACGCCCAACTGCGGCAACCCGCAGAAGGCGCAGCGCTACCCCCGGGAATGGGTGCACGCGCTGCACCGGATGGCCGCCATGGACGCCGAGATCATGCTCCCCGGCCACGGCGCCCCGGTCTTCGGCCGCGACCGCGTCCGGCAGGCGCTGCTGGAGACGGCCGAATGGCTGGAGTCGATCATCACGCAGACCCTGGAGCTGCTCAACGCCGGCGCGCGGCTCGACGAGATCGTCCACTCCGTGAAGGCTCCGGAGCACCTGGCCGACCGGCCCTACCTGCGGGCCCGCTACGACGAGCCGGAGTTCGTCGTACGGAACCTATGGCGCCTGTACGGCGGCTGGTACGACGGCAACCCGGCCCACCTGAAGCCCGCCCCCGAGGCGGTCCTGGCCCGATCGGTCGCGGAGCTGGCGGGCGGGGCGAAGGCCCTGGCGGACGCGGCGCTCAAGGCCCTCTCCGAGGGCGACGAGCGGCTGGCCGGCCATCTGGCGGAGATGGCCGCCCTGGCGGCTCCGGACGACGCGGGCGTGCACCGCGCACGCGCGGAGGTCTTCTCCGCCAGGGCGG
>NZ_JAHKRL010000038.1 GCF_019396405.1 Nonomuraea rhizosphaerae
TACGGCGGTTATGGCGGGAAGGAAACACCCGGTTACATTCCGAACCCGGAAGTTAAGCTTCCCAGCGCCGATGGTACTGCACTCGGGAGGGTGTGGGAGAGTAGGTCACCGCCGGACAATCGTTGCACGACAGGAAGGGCCCCACGCCGTATGGCGGGGGCCCTTTCTGCGTTTACGGGGGTTGTTCAATCCGTCCTGTGTTGCCGGGTTGCCGGTCCGTTTCGCGGGGGTGCTGGGGTTGCCGGTCCGCTGTTGCGGGTTGCTGGTGTGGTCGGCGCTGCCGGGTGGCCGGGACGGTCGGCTGCGCGTTGTGGGGTGGCCAGGCCGCAGCGGGGCGGCTGCGGGGCTGCTTCGTCGGCCGCAGGGGTTCGCGGGGTCAGTGGTGCGGCCGCCGTTGGGGTGACCGAGCCGAAGGCAGGCTGCCCCGCCGACTACGGAGGCTGCTCCACCAGCCGTGGGCTGCTCCACCAGCGGTGACGCCCCGGCCATTGACGAGCTGCCCTGTCGGCGCAGGCTGTCCCGGTTGCGGGGGGAACGAGTCGGCAGCGGGCTGCCCTGCCGGCTGCGGGGGCTGCTCCGCCGGCCGCACACTGTTCGCCGGCGGTCGCGCCTGGGGCGGCTGCGGGCTGCTCTGTCGGCGGCAGGTAGCCCACCATTGGTGGGGACAGGTCGGCAGCAAGTTGCCCTGCCAGCCTCAGGCTGTCCCGTCAATGGCGGGACGCGTGGCCGTAACGACCGTTCTACGGCAGATGACGGACCGCTTCACAGCAACGGACGGTCGCCGACAGCTGCGCACAGCTGCGGAGTGATGGCGCCAGGTCGGCTGCGAGCTTGCCCTGCCAGCCGCAGGTTGTCCCGTCAGTAGCGAGTGCTGAGGCGGTGACGGGTCGCGCCGAGGCAGGCAACAGACCGCTCCGCGGCAATGGAGGGCTGCTGACGGCTGCGGACGGTCGCGGCCGTGTTTGCTGTGGACTGCAGCGGCGGCCGGGGACTGCCAGGGATGTGCTGGGCGGCCGTATGGGCGGTTCCTGGGATCGAGTGGGCCACTGGGGCCTGCTGGGGATGGTGCTGGACGGCCGTGTGGGCGTTGGCTTCGCGAGGCCGGTTGCTGTGGACGGTGGTGGACTGCTACGGGCGGTCGGGGCCTGCCGGGGATGGTTGTGGACGGCTTCGCGGCGATGAGCAGGGCCGGTTACCGAGCATCTGGCTGACTGCCGACCACCTCACGCCCTGTGGCGGGGCGCGGACCACTTCGCGACTCCAGGCCGTCTCGTCGACGACGGGCTTGGCTCCCGAGCGCCCTGCTGACTGGCGCCTGCCGATTGTGGCTGTATGGGCCGCTTCCTCGACGGTGGCTGGCCTTCGGCGACGCCGGGCTGCGGCATGACATCGGCCTGTTCCGTGGCGCGGGGCGGGGCTGATCAACAGATGTCCGGTGACTGTAGCTTGCTCCTGGTGGGCAGCTGTCTGGTGACGGTGGCTTGATGCCCGACGGACGGTTCTGGTCAGCGACGAACCGCTGGTGACCGTGGCCTGGTCCGTCACGGCGGCTGGCTCTGTGACCCGGCTCATTTGAGGGCATTGGGCTATTCGGAGGACGGGTCGGCTCATCGTGATGAGGGATTTGAGGGGCGATGGAGCACGTTCGTGGGTTGCTCAGGACGGGAGCGGAGGAGCTGGATGTCCACGGGCGTTAACCGAACATTCACTCGACATGCGAAAACCGTGACTGTTAGCGTCCGGGCATGTCCACACCCGAGCTCACCGCCGCCCTGGAACGCATTCCCGGCTGGTTCTGGCCGGCCGATCAGCGGCTGTTCGAGTGGTTCCTGTCGGGCGGTGCTCAGGGTGACGTCCTGGAACTGGGGGCGTACCTGGGCAAGAGTGCGGTCCTGATCGGGGCGCACTTGCGGCAGGGGGAGGGTTTCACCGTCTGTGATCTGTTCGAGTCGGATGCGCCGGACGCGGACAACAATGCCGAGACCAGCAGGTCGTACTCCACGCTCAGCCGTCAGAAGTTCGAGCAGAACTATCTGAGTGTGCACGACACCCTGCCGGAGATCGTGCACGGCCCGACGTCGATCATCCTCGATCATGTGAAGGCGGACTCCTGCAGGTTCGTGCATGTTGACGCGTCGCATCTCTACACGCATGTGAAGGGCGACGTTCTGGCGGCGCGGGCTGTGCTCAAGGGGGATGGGGTTGTCGCGTTCGATGACTATCGCAGTGAGCACACGCCGGGGGTGGCGCTCGCGGTGTGGGAGGCGGTCGCTGGGCTGGGGATGGCGCCGATCTGTGTCAGTTCGCAGAAGCTGTACGCGATGTGGGGCGATCCGGTGCCTGTTCAGCGGCGGTTGCTGGAATGGCTCGGTACGCGGGCCGATCTGTGGCACACCACTGATGTGCTGGGGGATCGGGAGCTCGTACGCGTCAATCAGCGTAAGAAGCCCAAGGCGGCCGGGGCGTCAGGGGCGGCGGCGGGTGACCTTGATCGGCTCGCCGCCGAGCTGCGGCGCACGACGGCGGAGCTGAGGAAGGTTACGACGGAGTCGCAGAACACGGTTCAGGCGTTGAAGAAGGCCGTTAGGGATGTCAGTTTGCTCGGGCCTGTTGCTCATCGGGCGGCCGGGTGGTTGCGTCGACGGTCCGTTTCTCGAAAGTAGTCCCTGGTCCTGCTGATCACTATCTCGCTGGTTCGGTGGAGGTGCTGGCCGCCGGGCGTCCTCGGCGGTCAGCTTGTAGCCGGTGTGGTGGGGGCCGGTCTGTGGGCCTGGCTGTCGGCGGATCCGTGTGTCCTGTGGAGGTCGCCTGAGCGTCGCCGGGAACTCTGGGCCGGGGGAGTGCTGAGGTGGCTGCGGGGTGGGCTCAGCTTTCGATGAACTGGTAGTCCGTCTTGATGCGGCCGTCCGCGTCGAGCACCAGGATGTCCAGTCCGACGCCGGCTGCTTCGCCGCCGTTCACCGGGACCATCTCCCAGCGGAGCTTGACCACGTCTTCGAGGCGTTGGGCGGTGCCGTGAGGCTTGAACGTGTACTCGCCGGGTGCCACGAACTCCTCGTACGCCCGGCTCACCCTGACCTCCAGGCTGTCGTACCCTCGGGCGGTGAGGTCGGCGGTGGTGAAGCCGATGTCGGCGGCCACCTTCAGGATCTCTTCGGGGGCCTGGACGATGTGGGTGCAGTTCTCGGACCACAGGGATCGGATGGCGTCGCGGCGTAGGCCGGGATCGGGCTCGGTCCAGAGGGCTACGTAGCGGGCGGCCAGGTCCTGGGGGTTGATCTCGGTCATCGGGTCTCCTGTGCAGAGGATGTACTTTGGTCGACTCTGCTGTGGAGAGCGTCGGCCGACAATTCCCGGCGGGGAATGGGCGAGATGGAGGGACGGGAGCGTGCGTCATGACTGCTGAGGGTGATCTGCGGTATCTGCGTAGGTGTGTGGAACTGGCGACGCAGGCGTTGGAGGTGGGGGACGAGCCGTTCGGGTCGGTGCTCGTGTCCGCCGACGGGGCCGTGCTCGCCGAGGATCACAATCACGTGGCGTCCGGGGACCGTACCCGGCATCCGGAGTTCGAGCTGGCGCGCTGGGCCGCCGCGCACATGACGGTCGAGGAGCGGGCGGCGGCGACCGTCTACACCTCTGGCGAGCACTGCCCCATGTGCGCCGCTGCCCATGGATGGGTGGGGTTGGGGAGGATCGTGTACGCGGCGTCCTCCGAGCAACTGGCGGGGTGGCTCGGTGAGCTGGGGGTGCCCGCGCCGCCGGTGCGTACGTTGCCGATCCAGGAGATCGTTCCGGGGGTTGTGGTGGAAGGGCCGGCGCCGGAGCTGGCCGATCAGGTGCGGGAGCTGCATCGCCGGTTCTACAAAGCTTGAGGCGAGGGCGGTCAGACGTGGAGTTGGCCTGACAGGACCGTCACGGCATGGCCGGCGAGGTGGACGCGATCTCCGGCCGTCCGCACGTGGACCAGGCCACCCCGGCGTGAGAGCTGGGCGCCGGTCATGGACGTGCGGCCGAGGCGTTCCGACCAGTACGGGGCCAGCGCGCAGTGCGCCGAGCCGGTGACCGGGTCCTCCGGGACACCCACGTTCGGGGCGAAGAAGCGGGAGACGAAGTCCACCGGCGAGGAGGTCGTCGCTGAGGAGCCGGCCGCGGTGACGATCACGCCTCTGGCCTCCACTGCCGCCAGTGCCTCGATGTCAGGGGTGAGCGTCCGTACGGCCTGCTCCGACTCCAGCTCCACCAGCAGGTCGAGATTGCTCCTGCCGACCCGCACCGGCGCAGCTCCGAGCGCCTTTTCCAGCCCGTCGGGAACGGCGGTGGCGGACACTTCCTTCACCGGGAAATCCATGGTGATCATGCCGTCGGCGGTGCGATTGACGGTGAGCGTCCCGCCGGCCGTACGGAAATCGACGGGGCCGTCGGCGGCGCCCGTCGAATACAGCACGTGCGCGGTGGCCAGAGTGGCGTGCCCGCAGAGGGACACCTCGACCGCGGGGGTGAACCAGCGCAGCGAATCCCCGTGCAGGAAGGCGGTCTCGGACAGACCCATCTCCGTGGCCACAGCCTGCATCCATGACCCAGTAGGGGGAGACTCCAGCAGGCAGACTGCGGCAGGATTACCCTTGAAAGCGGTGGAGGTGAAGGCGTCCACGGTGAACAGGCGCATGTTCGGATGCTATCGGGGGACAGATATCCGGGTGAAAGCTGGACGGTAGCCGTACAAAATGGAATTAGTTGTGGGCGTGTCGCATGGCGAACGCGGAATCGTCGGTTACCGTCCAATGTGTGGGGACGTGCCGATTAACGGTGTGTTCCTGAAGGAGAGGACAAGCCGATGGGGGCAGTGCGCAAGGTGGTGAGCTACCTTGGCCTGGGCGGAATCGACCACTACGACGACGGTTACGACGACGACGGGCAGTACGAAGAGGAGTACATGCCCGCGACGGAGCGGGCCGCGAGGCGTTGGCGGAGCACTGCGGACTCGTCGCGGATCGTGATGGTCCAGCCGCTCAAGTACAACGACGCACCGATGATCGGCCAGTACTTCCGCGAGGGCCAGACGGTGATCATGGATGTGACGGGCATGCCCATGCCTGAGGCGACCAGGATGGTCGACTTCGCGGCGGGCCTGGCCTATGGGTGTGAGGGGCGGATCGAGCGCATCGCCGATCGGGTCTTCCTGCTCGCGCCGGCTCACGTGGAGATCGAGAACTCCTAGGGGATCAGTTCCTCTCCGGCACCCCAGCCGTGCCGCGCCGCGGGACTGGGATGCTGGAGCCTCCATCCACGCCCGGTGTCATCCATCTATCCATGTGTTCGTGCCGAGGCGCTGTCCTCGGTGTTTCGTGTCGCCTCACGATCAGGCGCAGTGCTCGAACAGGCAGGCCGGGGGGCTGAGCACCGTTCCAGGGCCGGGCGCCGTATCAGCAGCCGGTCCGGGGGCGGGTCAGGCGGCGCGCGGCCCCCGGCGGATCAGCCGGGTCAGCTCGGCCGAGTCGTCCGCCGCCTGTTCGGCCCGGGCGTCCGCCTCGCGGGCGTACGCGTGCAGCGCCCACACCGCCCCGTCCGCCAGCTCCTTCAGCTCCCCGATCTGCCCGGCCACGTAGCGGACGTCCGATTCGATGGCCTTGCGGCGGCGCCAGAGCCGCCAGGCGGCGATCCCGTGCAGGACCGCGCCCACGGCGGCGAGGCAGGCCACCACGGCGGCCGACCAGGGCGCCAGGAGGCTGCCGACGAGGAAGGCGCCGCCGGCGACGATGAGCGCCAGGGCCTCCCAGGGCGGGCGCCGCCGGATCATCCCGTTGGTCACGATCTCGCTCTCCGCGCGGGCGAGCGATGCGCCGTCGGGGCCTTCGGGCTGGAGTTCGATCTGGTGGCCGAGCAGCGGGACGGTCAGGGTGGCGGGCGGTGGGAGGCGGCTGTCGGCCTCGAGCTCCTCGGCGACCTGGCGCAGGATCGGGCCCGCCACGTGCAGGGCGATCGCCGCCAGGTGCGGGTCGGCGCCGGGGCGCAGGTCGTCGAGGAGGTGCGCGGTCAGCGACCCCATCGGGCCCGGCGGGCCGCCGAGGCCGATCAGGGTGCGGAGCACGGCCAGCGGCTCGTCCTCCTCCCAGGAGGCGGCGGGGCTGCCGGAGCTGTTGGTGAGCGGGGTGGACGAGTCGTGCTCGGCCTGCCGCGCGCAGGTGATCTCGGCGCAGCGGGCGCGGAGCCTGGCCAGCCGTGCCGCCGCCAGGGCGGGCCTGGCCAGCTCGGGGATCTCGGCCATCTCCGGGAAGTCGATCAATGAGGGCGGTACGACGACGGTGGGTTCGCCGGGCGCGAGCGCCTGGGTCCACTGGTGGGCGTCGGCGTGCTCGGGCACGGTCAGCGCGTCCAGCTTGCGCAGGACGAAGATCTTCCCGGCCGGCCCGTACGCGCCTCGGGCGGCGGCCAGCCAGAGGGCCCGCTGGCCGTGGGCGACCGGGTGTTCGAGCGACAGGTCGCCGAAGGCCGTGCCGAGCCAGGAGGCGTGGATGCGGCTGCCGTGGCCGGCGACGGCCAGGGACAGGCAGAGGAAGAGCGCGGTCTGCTGCTGGTCGCGTCCCGCGGCCCGGCTCAGCGGCTCCAGTGGGTCGTCGCCGGAGAGGATCGCCACCAGCGCCTCGACGGCGGGCGGCAGCCAGTAGCCCGGCTTGTCGGGAAAGTCGGGTGGGGCCGGAGGCGCGGTGCCGTTGGCGGCCAGGTGGGACAGCAACGCCTCGGCGTAGCGTTGCAGCTCCGTCGCTGCTTGGGGGTCAGCAGTCAGGTCCGTACTCAAGGCAGAGAACTCCCCCATGTCGGCCTCAGTTCATGACCGCGTAAAGCCTAACCGGGGGGCGCGCCGCCCAGGTGGAGGCGCGCCCGCGACAACCTGCTACATGCGCTCCAGCACCGGGACACCCAGGAGCTCCAGCCCGGTGCGCATGACGCGCAGGGTCAGCGCGCACAGGGCCAGCCGGTGGGCTCGGGTGTCGGCGTCGACGCCTTCCTTCAGGACCGGCAGCTCCTCGTAGAAGGTGCTGAAGAGGCTGGCGGTCTCGAAGAGGAAGGCGCAGAGCCGGTGCGGCTCCGACCGGTCGGTGACCTGCTCCACCAGCGCGCCGAAGCCCAGCAGGTGGAGGGCCAGCGCCCGCTCGGCCGGGTCGCCCAGCACGATGGGGCCGCTCGCCTCGTCGGGGGTCAGGCCCGCCTTGCGGAAGATCGAGCGGATCCGGGCGGTCGCGTACTGCATGTATGGGCCGGTGTTGCCGGTGAAGCCCAGCATGCGGTCGTAGTCGAAGACGTACTCGCTGTCGTGGCCCACCGACAGGTCGGCGTACTTGACCGCGCCCATGCCGACCGCGTGGGCGATCTCGCTCCGCGTGGCCTCGTCGTAGCCGCGGTCGGCGATGGCCGCCGAGGCCCGGTCGACCGCCTCCTGGAGCAGGTCGGTCAGCTTGATCGACTGGCCGGAACGGGTCTTGAACCGCCGGCCGTCCTTGCCGAGCATCATCCCGATCTGGACGTGCTCGGCCGAGACGTCGTCGGGCAGCCAGCCGGCCAGCTTGCCGGCCGCGAACACCATGCGGAAGTGCAGCGCCTGGTCGGCGCCCACCACGTAGAGGATGCGGTCGACCTTGAGGTCGTCCACCCGGTAGCGGATCGCGGCCAGGTCGGTGGTGGCGTAGCCGTAGCCGCCGTCGCTCTTCCTGATGATCAGCGGCAGCGGCTTGTCGTCGGAGCCGGTGAAGCCGGGCGGGAAGACGCACAGCGCGCCCTCGCTCAGCACGGCCACCCCGGCGGCCTCCAGGTCGTCGCAGGTCTGGTCGAGCATCGGGTTGTACATGCTCTCGCCGGCGATGTCGGCGTCGGTGAGCGTGACGCCGAGCGTGTCGTACACCTTGTTGAAGTAGGCGATCGTGGCGTCCATGAAGACGTGCCACAGCCGCAGGGTGTCCGGGTCGCCGGACTGGAGCATGGTGACCCGCTTGCGCGAGCGGGCCTTGAACTCCTCCGACGCGTCGAACTTGGCTCTGGCGCCCTGGTAGTACTCGGTGCCCATGCCGGCCTGGAGCTGCGCGACGGCGGTCTCCTCGCCGATGTCGAGCAGGTGCTCGATGAGCATGCCGAACGGGGTGCCCCAGTCGCCCAGGTGGTTCTGCCTGATGACGGTGTTGCCGAGGTGCTCGTGCAGGCGGGCCAGGGCGTCGCCGACGATCGTCGTGCGCAGGTGGCCGACGTGCATCTCCTTGGCCGCGTTGGGCGCGGAGTAGTCGATCACGACGGTCTGCGGCGGCGCGGCCTGGCCGACGCCCGCGCGCGGGTCGTCGAGCATCCTGGCCGCCTCGGCCTCGATCCACGAGTCGTCGAGCGTGATGTTGAGGAACCCGGGGCCGCTGACCTCGACCGTGCCGGGGAAGTCGGACAGCTCGGCCCTGATGGACTCGGCGACCTCCCGCGGCGCCCGTCGCAGTCGCTTGGCCAGGCTCATCGCGACGTTCGCCTGGAAGTCGGCGAACTGGGAGGGCCGGATCAGCGGATCTGCGTCGGCGTGCTCGGGGCCGAACGCGCGGGCCAGCGCCTGCTGCACGCGCTCGGTGAGCACTTTCTGCGGGTCGGTCATGGTCTAAGGGTACCGGCGAGCCTGACCGCGCCGCTGATCAATACGGCGGCCACGGCCGAGATCCCGACGGCGGTGAGGTCGTTGCCGATGTCGCCCGGTTCGAGGGCGAAGAAGTCCCTGACGAAGGGGATCACCAGGGCCAGCCCGAACAGCGCCGCCATGGAGGCGACCATGGCGACCCGCCAGGGCGTGAGCGGCCTGGCGATCAGCACCAGCACCCACCAGGTGGTGAGGAACAGCGCGATCACCGCCGACGTGCGGTCCGCGGTCAGGGTGGAGACGCCGTCGTGCGCGGCCCAGAACGCCAGGAACACCGCTCCCGCGCACAGAACGCCCGCCGGTATCGCGAAGCGCATCACCCGGGGCACGAACCCCGGCCGGGCGCGTTCGAGCGTCGGGGCGAGCGCCAGGAAGAAGGCGGGGATGCCGATGGTCAGCGCGTTCGTCAGCGTGGAGTGGCGCGGCGCGAACGGGAACATCAGCCCGAGCACCCCGGTCAGCAGCGACAGCGCGATCGCGTAGAACGTCTTGGTGAGGAACAGGTTCGAGACCCGCTCGATGTTGGCCAGCACCCGGCGGCCCTCGCCGACGACGTGCGGCAGTGAGGCGAAGCGGTCGTCGAGCAGCACCACCTGGGCGACGGCCTTGGTGGCGGGGCTGCCGGCGCCCATGCAGATGCCGAGGTCGGCGTCCTTGAGCGCGAGCACGTCGTTGACGCCGTCGCCGGTCATCGCGACGGTGTGACCGCGCGCCTGGAGCGCGCTGACGAAGCCGCGCTTCTGCCGCGGGGTGACGCGGCCGAAGACGGTGTGGGTGTCGAGGAGTTCGCCCAGCTTGTCCGGGTCGTCGTCGGGCAGCGTCCGGGCGTCGAGCGCGCGGTGGCCGTCGGGGATGTCCAGGCTCGTGGCGATGGCGGCGACGGCGTCGGGGTTGTCGCCGGAGATCACCTTGACCGTGACGCCCTGCTCGGCGAAGTAGCGCAGGGTCTCGTGGGCGTCGGGCCTGATGCGCTGCTTGAGGGTGATCAGCGCGACCGCCTCGACGCTTCCGGGCTCCAGAGGCGCCTCGGCGGCCCCGGGCTCGGGAAGGATGTCCGTACGGCACAGCGCCAGCACCCGGGTCCCGCTCAGGGCCAGCTCGGCGGCCCGCTCGTACCCGTCGGCGGCCCGGTCGAGCAGCACGTCGGGCGCGCCCAGCAGCCAGGCGCCGTGCGGCCCGAAGTCGGCGCCGCTCCATTTGCGCGCCGAGGAGAACGGCACCGTGGCGCCGGCCGTCCAGTCCGTCGAGGGGTAGCGTTCGCGGATGGCCCGGGCCGTGGCGTTGGGGTGGTGGTCGGCGCCGGCGAGGGCGGCGAGCGCGTCGCCGACCGGGTGGCCGCCGGCCAGCGGCAGGACCTCGCCGAGCTCCATGCCGCCCGCGGTCAGCGTGCCGGTCTTGTCCAGGCACAGCACGTCCACCCTGGCCAGGCCCTCGATCGCGGGCAGCTCCTGCACCAGGCAGCGGCGGCGGCCGAGCCGTACGACGCCGACGGCGAAGGCGATCGAGGTCATCAGCACCAGCCCCTCGGGGATCATGGTGACGATGCCCGCGACCGCGCCGGTGATGGCGGTGCCGAAGTCGGCCGAGTTGCGGAGCTGGCTGTAGAGCAGCAGCGCGCCGATCGGGATGACCAGCCAGGTGATGTACTTGATGAAGTTGGCGACGCCGTCGCGCAGCTCGGAGTGGGCCAGGTGGAACCTGCTGGCCTCCTCCGCCAGCCGTACGGCGTAGGCGTCGGTGCCGACCTTGGTCGCCACGAACGCGCCCGAGCCGGCGACGGCGAAGCTGCCCGACAGCACCTCGTCGCCCGGCTTCTTGCGCACCGGGTCGGCCTCGCCGGTCAGCAGCGACTCGTCGATCTCCAGCCCGTCGGAGGCGACGACCTCGCCGTCCACCAGCAGGCGGTCGCCGGGGCCGAGCAGGATCAGGTCGCCGAGCACCACCTGGCGTGGCTGGATCTCCCGCTCCCGGCCGTCGCGGCGGACCCGTACGGGCGCCTCGTTGATCACCGCGAGCCGGTCGAGCGTCCGTTTGGCGCGCAGCTCCTGGATGATGCCGATCAGCGCGTTGGCCACGATGACCAGCCCGAACAGCCCGTCCTGCCACTCGCCGAAGATCAGCACCAGCGCCCAGAGCACGCCGATGACCAGGTTGAACAGTGTGAACACGTTCGCCCTGATGATCGCGCCGAGCGATCTGCTCGATCGGCGCGGCACATGGTTGGTCTTCGCCCCCGAGACCTGTGCCGAGGTCAGCCCATCCACACAACCCCCCGAGATTTGTGGATCTGCCACAGACTATGGGGTTCTGAGCCGGTGCGAGCGCTGCGCCGCGGTGATCCGGTCGCCGATCCTGGTCACGATGCCGTCCGCGGAGAGGCCGGCGGCCAGCTTGCAGGCGGCGCTGATGCCCGCCGCCCGCGAGGAGCCGTGGGCGATGACGACGGTCCCGTTCAGCCCGAGCAGGACGGCGCCGCCGTGGGCCTCGGGGTCGAGGCGGCGGCGCAGCTCGCGCAGGCGCGAGCGCTGCAGCAGGGCCGCGATCCTGGCCAGCCTGCTGCCCTCGATCGTCTGCCTCAGCTCGCCGAACGCGTAGCGGACCGCGCCCTCCATCGTCTTCAGCGCCACGTTGCCGGTGAAGCCGTCGGTGGTGATCACGTCGGCGGCGCCGTTGAGCAGGTCGTGGCCCTCGACGTTGCCGACGAAGCTCAGGCCGGGGGCGCTCTGCAGCAGCTCGTGGGCCTTCTTGACGGTCTTGTTGCCCTTCTCCGCCTCGCTGCCGATGGTGAGCAGGCCGACCTTGGGCGTGGTGATGTCGTAGGCCAGCTCGGCGTACGCGGCGCCCAGGTGCGCGAACTGGACCAGCATCTCCGGCTTGACCTCGGCGTTGGCGCCCGCGTCCAGGAGCAGCGTCGGCTTGGGCAGCGTGGGCAGGGCGACGGCGATGGCCGGGCGCAGAACCCCCTGCTGGGCCTTGAGCCGGAGCCGGCCCGTGGCCACGATGCCGGCGGTCGAGCCCGCGGACACCACGGCCGAGGCGTCGCCGCGGCGGACGAGGTGGCAGGCGACGGCGATGCTGGAGCGGGGGCGGCGCAGGCTGGCCAGCGCGCCCTCGTCCATCGCCAGGGCCTCCTCGGCCCGCACGATGGGGATCTCCTTCGTCGCGTCGTGGTCGGCGAGCGACTCGTACAGGACCCGCGGCGAGCCGACGAGCACGATCGCGAGCCCGCGCTCCCGCACGGCGTGGACGGCTCCCGCGACGATCTCGTGCGGGGCGTGGTCGCCGCCCATGGCGTCGAGCGCGATCGGCCTCGTTTCGGACAAGAAGTTCACCTCGTACGGCTGGCGGAGCGTCCCCTGTGGCGTGGCCGGGGACGCGGTCGCGCCACGTCCGCATCGTAGGCAGACCGGCCGCCGGGCCCGTGGGCGGGGCGGCGGCTCAGTGGGGGACCCAGCCGGTGGGCGCCCGCGAGACCATCACCTTGGAGAACATCGACTGGCCCGCGACGCGGATGAGCGGGCCGTCGCCGTCCGATCCGCCCGAGACGTCGCGCTTGCCGAAGATCGAGCCGCCCTCGTCGATCACGTGGGCGTTGGGCGGGACGCGGACGAGCACCTTGCTGAAGCGGGCGTCGATCTCGATCGTGATCTGCCGGCCGGGCAGCACGGCCTCGGTCAGGTCGATGATCAGCGCGCCGAACCTGCCCGACAGCCGGGTGTGACGGGAGGCCACCCAGCGGCCCTGCCTGATCACCTTGCTGAATTTGGAGGAGATCTGCTGCCGCTCGACGGCGACGGGCGCCTCGCGCGAGGCGGTCACCTCGGGCAGGTCGCGGGTGATGGGGACGAGCTCGCCGACGGTTCTGGCCGTGTACGCGGCCTCCAGGCGGTCGGCGTGCTCCAGGCTGTTGAGCCGTCCGGTGGCCAGCGCCTCGCCGAGCACGGCGGCCACGCGGTCGCGGTCGGCGTCGGAGGCGCGCAGCAGGGGGTCTTCGGTCACAGTCGGCCAGTCTACGCGTAAACGAGATATGTCGCGAGTGGGCAAAGCTCAACGAAAACTTGGAGTCCAAGGGAACCGGATACGCCGCGCTTCGCGTCCCGGTATAAGAACCGTAGACGCACGACAGGCGCTCGAGGTTTACATCAGATCGAACAAAAAAGATGGGAAAGGCCTAGTGATCTTGAACCAGGCGAGCACGCGCCGCTTCCGGGCGTACACGTCCAAACACCTCGACGAGCTTCTGCAACGAGCCGGGCTCGACGAAGAGGAGCGGTTGCAGGTGCGTGCCGTCGCGACGGTGCTGCCTTTCCGGACGAACGCCTACGTCGTGGACGAACTCATCGACTGGTCGGCGGCGCCCGACGACCCCATATACCGCCTCGTCTTCCCCCAGGAGGACATGCTTCCGGCGGCCGACGTGGCGAGGCTCGCCGACCTGCTCAAGGCCGAGGCCCCCAACGCGGAGATCCAGGCCGAGGCCAACAAGGTACGCGCGCTGCTCAACCCTCACCCGGCGGGGCAGATGGACCTCAACGTGCCCAGGATCGGCGACGAGCCGGTGCCGGGCATGCAGCACAAATACCCGGAGACCGTGCTGTTCTTCCCCAAGCAGGGGCAGACCTGTCACGCCTACTGCACGTACTGCTTCCGCTGGGCGCAGTTCGTCGGCGACGCGGACCTCAAGTTCGCCTCCGACGACATCGACCAGATGGTCTCCTACATCCGCCAGCACCCCGAGGTGACCAGCGTGCTGATCACCGGCGGCGACGCCATGATCATGGGCGAGCCGGTCATCAGGCGCTACATCGAGCCGCTGCTCGGCCTGGAGCAGCTGGAGTCGATCAGGATCGGCACCAAGGCGCTGGCGTACTGGCCGCAGCGCTTCGTCAGCGACCCCGACGCCGACGCGACGCTGGAGCTGTTCGAGCAGGTCGTGGAGGCGGGCAAGAACCTGGCGTTCATGGCCCACTTCTCCCACCCGCGCGAGCTGGAGTCGCCGCTGGTCGAGTCGGCGGTCAAGCGGATCCTGGGCAGCGGGGCGACGATCAGGACCCAGGCGCCGCTGATCCGGTCCATCAACGACGATCCCGCCGTGTGGACGAGCATGTGGCGGCGGCAGCTCAGGATGGGGCTCATTCCCTACTACATGTTCGTCGAGCGCGACACGGGGCCCCAGGACTACTTCGCGGTGCCGCTGGCGCGGGCGTACGAGATCTTCCGGGACGCCTACTCGTCGGTCTCCGGGCTCTGCCGCACCGTACGCGGGCCCTCCATGTCGGCCACGCCGGGCAAGGTGTGCGTTGACGGCGTCACCGAGATCGCCGGGCAGAAGGTGTTCATGCTCCATCTGATCCAGGCCCGCGACCCCGCGCTCGTCGGCCGGCCGTTCTTCGCGCACTACGACCCGTCGGCGGTGTGGCTGACGGATCTGCGCCCGGCCTTCGCCGATCGTTTCCCGTACGAGGCGGCCGCCGAGGAAGCGCTGCTGCCGGTCTGAGCGGTCAAGCGCGTGCCCCGCAAGCGGAAAGATTGAGCCCCCGGCCCGTGACATTTGTTTTCCCGGCCATTGTCGGCGGGCCGCCGGGGTTCGCTTGCGCGGCGCGGGCGACGTCAACGGAATATCCGAAATAGTCACCTGCTATTTCCTGATTTGTCTTCCCGTCCGGCCCCCTCCCCATGATCGGCCGCCCGGTCCGGAAGGCCGCCTGAAATGGGCTTTCCACAGCCTGCGGCCCGCGGACCGGGGTGATACAACTGCGTCAGTAGCTCAGCCGGGACGGCGCGCTTCGTGTGGTGCCCATAGCGTGTTCGCCGCGGCGTACGGGGGTTATCGATTCGCATTTCCTCTGCATCCGAGAGCGATCGATCACGAGCCGGGAAGGCAAATCATGAAACGTGTAATCAAGACGGCGGTCGCCGTCGCAGCATTCGGGCTCGCCGCCGCGCTGAGCGCGCCGGCGGCCCAGGCCGACGCCCTTCGCCCCACCAACCTCGGCCTGCCGGGCGGTGGTGACCCCGTCAGCGGACTGCTGGGAGGTCTGCTCGGCGGCGCCGGCGGCGTCGGTGGCGGTAACCTGCTCGGCGGCCTGCTCGGCGGGGGCAAGGGCAAGTCGGGTTCGAGCCAGCAGGCCAACCCCGAGGAGGGGCCCAACGTGGAGGGCGCGGCGGAGTTCTCGCCGACCCAGGGGCAGCTCCCGGTCGGCGGGCGCCTGAGCGACCCGCTGGGCGGGCTCACCGGCGTGCTGCCCGGCGCCTCCCGCCTGGCCGAGTCGGCCGCCGACAAGGCCGCCGTCCAGCGCAACAGCAAGGCCACCGTGTACCAGACCGAGCGCGGCGCCTTCTCGACGCTGGCCGGGCTGCTCGACGGCTCGGTGTTCGGCGGGCTGGGACAGCTCACCGGGACCGACGTGGTCCAGGGGAGCGCCGGCACGGCCACCGGTTCCACGATGACCAACGCCGGCCGGGGCCTTGACAGCCTGACCATGAGCGAGGCCACCAAGAGCCTGGCCGCGGCCGCCAGGAGCGCGCTGCCGCAGGCGGGCGGCGGCAAGCTGGCCCCGCTCGTCGGGCACGTCGCGCCGGCCGAGTCCGCGCCGCTCGTGGAGGCCGTGCCCGGCACCGTGCAGGCCGCCTCCGTCGACGAGATCGCCCCGCTCGTGGAGGACACCTCGGGTGTCGTCTCGACCAACGGGACCAAGGCCGCCGGCAGCTACAGCGACACCATGACCTCGCTCACCTGGACCGCCGACGCGCTGACCGGCGACGTCTCCGGCTACTTCACGCGCAACTGACCGGACCACGAACCGCTGTGCGCGTGAGCGGGCCCATCACGGGCCGCCGCGCGTGACCGACCGGCTCACGGGCTGATCCACCCTCGTGACCGACCGGCTCACGGGCTGATTCACCCCGTGAGCGACCGGCTCACGGGCTGCCAGGCACGTGAGCGACCAACTCATGAACTGCTCAACGCGTGACCGGCCCGAGAGCGGGCCACGGCACGCGTGATCGATCTGATCGCGAGGTCTTCCGGAAGCGGGCCGCCAGGGCCGCGGCGGGGGGTTCGCGGGCGTCACAGGTGCCGGCGCCCGGGAACCTGCCACAGCGGCGGGGAGCGGCGCGTCCGGCGGGCCATCGTGATCGACGGCGGCGCGCGTTCAGGGATGCGAGACCGCGTCCGCGACGTACGGGCGCCCCCAGGAGACGTGGAACCTCTGCTGGGACGCGCAGGCGTCGGCGGGACGCGGGACGCGCCGCCGTCCACAACCGGCGCGGCCGGACGC
>NZ_JAHKRL010000353.1 GCF_019396405.1 Nonomuraea rhizosphaerae
CCCCCGCCGAGCGCGGCGGCGTCGTAGCCGAGCGACGACATCACCACCCGGCAGCCGCCGGCCTCCGGCGCGATCGTGCGCTCGCGCACCTCCTTCTCCACGGCGGGCAGCAGCCAGGCCGCGAGCGGCACGTAGTAGCCGCCCAGGATGACCACCTGCGGGTTGAGCAGGTTGGCCAGGATGGCCACGCCCCGGCCGAGGTCGCGGCCGACGCCGGCGAGCAGCTCCAGCGTGCGGGGGTGGCCCGCGCGGGCCCGGCGCACGACCTCCTCGATCTCCAGCTCCACCTCCACCGGCGAGACGTGCGCCCCCTCCGGCGAGGACGGGGAGGCCGGCGAGACCGCGGGCGAGTCTTCGGGCGTGGGCGAGTCTTCGGGCGTGGACAAGCCTGCGGGCGCGGACAAGCCTGCGGGCGCGGACGGGGCGAGGTGCTCCAGCACCGCGCCGATCCCCGCCACCGCCTCCAGGCAGCCCACCCGCCCGCACCGGCAGCGCGGCCCTCGCGGGTCGATCTGGATGTGCCCGATCTCGCCGCTGAACCCGCGCCCGCCGCGCCGCAGCCGCCCGTCGAGGATGACGCCCGCGCCCACCCCCAGCTCGCCGGTGAGGTAGACGAGGTCGGAGACCGCCCCGTGCGGCCCGAACCGGTGCTCGGCCAGCGCGCCGAGGTTGGCGTCGTTGTCGGCCTGGATGGGGAAGCCGGGGTCGCGCAGCGCCTTGGCCAGGTCGCCGCTGACGTCGCCGCTGACGTCGGTGTCGAGCCAGCCGAGGTTGGGCGCCACCCGTACGACGCCGGTCCCGTCGACCAGGCCGGGCACGGCGACGGTCAGGCCGAGGATCTGCTTGTCCTCCTTGGCCATGCGGTTGACCACACGCCGCACGATGGCGGCGACGGCGGCGACCGAGCCGGGGAAGGCCCGCCGCCAGGACAGCAGCCGCTCCCCCGCCAGGTCGACGGCCACGGCCGTCACGTAGTCGACGTTGATCTCCACGCCGATCGCCGCGTACGGCGAGCCGTCGAGCACCAGCATCGTGGCCGGCCTCCCCACGCGGTTCTCGGTCAGGCCGGTCTCCCGTACGAGGCGGCGGTCGATCAGGTCGGCTACCAGGCTGGACACCGTCGCCTTGTTCAGGCCCGTGGAGGCCGCGATATCGGCCCGCGAGCAGGGCGCGTGCTCGCGCACGAAGCGCAGCACGACGGCGAGGTTGGTGGCCCGCACGTCGGCGAAGTCGGCCGGCTGCGGGTCGCTCGATGAGGTGATCAAGATCTGTCCCGTCCGTCAGGCCGTAGCGGGCGGTTCTTCCGCTGTACCAAGTGTGCGCCGCCTCCCAGGCTTACCACGTCTCCGGCGCGGGTCAGGAAAACTGTGACCGCCCGCACACCTTGTGGTCAGCGCCGCCTCGGGTTTAGTTTGTTTGGTCATTAGACGAACTAATTCTAGCCGATAGTCATCACGTTCGGACACCCCACCGAAGGGAGGGCGTCGTGACATCGCCGTTGACTCGCCGTGGATTTCTCGCCCTGGCCGGTCTCACCACACTCGCCGCCTGCTCCGCCCCGACGGGACGCAGGCCGGGCCAGAGCGGCGCCACCGCCGCGGCGACCGACAAGCTGTCGCAACTGGCGCCGTCGTACGTGGAGTTCGCCGGCGTCAAGCCCGACGTTCCCGGCACCGTGTCGAACCTGCCCGGCGTGCCCGGCATCGGCGGCGGCTTCACCGCCTACCCGGCCACCCCGTCCGCGGCGCTCACCCAGAAGGCCGGCAAGGGCGGCGCCTACAAGGCGATGACCCCGCTGTGGGGCCCGCCGCCGCCCGGCCTGTCGAGCAACACCTACTTCCAGGCGGTCAACGCCGAGCTCGGCGCGACAGTCGAGTTCCAGATCGCCGACGGCAACACCTACGCCGACAAGGCCATCGCCCGCCTGGCCTCGGGCGACCTGCCCGACCTGTTCGTGATCCCGAACTGGGAGATCGAGAAGATGGCGGACTTCAACACCGCCGTGGACAAGGCGTTCGAGGACCTCACGCCCTATTTACAGGGTGACAGGATCAAGCCGTACGCGCTGCTGGCCAACCTGCCGACCGCCTCGTGGGAGTGGTCGGTGTGGAACGGCAAGCTCATGGCCGTGCCCTTCCCCACCGAGCCCTACCCGTACGGGCTGCTCTACCGCAAGGACCTGTTCGAGAAGAACGGCTGGAACCAGAACCCCAAGAGCGCCGACGAGCTGTACCAGCTCGGCAAGGAGATCACCGACGCGAAGGCCAAGCGGTGGGCGTTCGGCGACATCCACGAGATGGCCTGGCCGATGTTCGGCGTCCCGCAGGAGTGGCGCTACACCGGCGGCAAGCTGGTGCACAAGTACGAGACGCCGGAGTGGCAGGAGATGACGGCGTGGATGCGCAAGCTCTTCGCCGAGGAGCTCATCCACCCCAACGTCGCCAGCAGCAAGGGCGCCAACGAGAAGGACCTGATCGGTGCCGGCCAGATCGTCGTCTACCGTGACGGGCTCGGCGGCTGGAAGGAGCTGCTGCTGCAGCACCGCGGCAAGAACCCGGACTTCGCGCTGGGCGTCTTCCCGCTGTTCGCGCACGACGGCGGCACCCCGATCATGTACCACAACCAGGCGGCGGGCATCTTCACCTTCGTCAAGAAGGGGCTGGCGAAGGAGAAGGTCGAGGAGCTGCTGTCCATCCTCAACTGGTGCGCCGCCCCGTACGGGACCAAGGAGTACGAGCTGTCGAACTTCGGTGTGAAGGACAAGCACTTCACCCTGGACGACAAGGGCATCCCGCAGCTCACCGACCTGGGCCGCAAGGAGGTGGCCTTCACCTACGGCTTCCTGGGCGGGCGGCCCATCTTCGTGGACTGGCCCTACCCCGAGGCGGTCAAGGCCAGCGTGGAGTGGCAGAACTCCTCGTTCAAGTACATCGAGAAGACGCCGTTCGACGGGATCAAGATCCAGCGGCCGGCCAAGTACGCGGGCCTCCAGGTGCCGACCGAGGACAAGTTCACCGACATCATGCGCGGCCGGCGGCCGGTCAGCGACGCCAAGCAGATCGCCGACGAGTGGCGGCGCGACGGCGGCGAAGAGGCGCGCGAGTTCTACCTGAAGGTCCTGCGGGACAACGGCCGTGCCTGATCGCGTGACCGTCGTCAGCCCCCCGGACGCCGGGCCGGTGGGCGGCCTGCCTTCGCCCACCGGCCCGCGCGGAAAGCGCGCGAGGCGGCACCCGCTGCGGGCGCGGCTGCGGCGGGACTGGCAGCTGCTGCTGATGACCGTGCCCGCGATCGGGCTGCTGCTGCTGTTCCACTACGTGCCGCTGCTCGGCAACGTGATCGCCTTCCAGGACTACTCCCCGTACGTGGGCATCAAGGAGAGCCCGTGGGTGGGCCTGTCGAACTTCCAGTGGCTGATGCTGGACGCCAGCTTCTGGGACGCCACGCTCAACACGCTGACGATCACCGCGTTCCAGCTCGTGTTCTACTTCCCGATCCCGATCATGCTGGCGATCCTGCTGGACAGCGTGGTGCGGCCGCGGCTGCGGCTGTTCATCCAGGGCATCGTGTACATGCCGCACTTCTTCTCGTGGGTGCTGGTCGTGACGTTGTTCCAGCAGATGTTCGGCGGGGCGGGGCTGCTGGCGCAGATCCTGCGCGACCACGGCTGGTCCGGCATCGACATCATGACAAATCCGGACACGTTCATTGTGCTGGTCACGGCCGAGTCCGTCTGGAAGGACGCCGGCTGGGGCACGATCATCTTCCTGGCCGCGCTGGCCGCCATCAACCCGAACCTGTACGAGGCCGCCGCGGTGGACGGCGCGTCGCGCTGGCGGCGGATGTGGCACATCACGCTGCCGGGGCTGCGGCCGGTGTTCGTGCTGCTGCTGATCCTTCGGCTCGGGGACGCGCTGAACGTCGGCTTCGAGCAGTTCTTCCTCCAGCGTGACGCCGTCGGCCGCGACGCCGCCGAGGTGCTCGACACGTTCGTGTACTGGCGCACGCTGCTGACCGGCGAGTGGAGCTACGGGGCGGCGGCGGGCCTGGTCAAGGGCGTGACCGGGCTGATCCTCATCCTCATCGCCAACAAGGTCGCCCACCGGTTCGGCGAGCAGGGAATCTACAAACGATCATGACTATGCCTGTCTGGGCCGAGCGGCCCACCCGTGCCGGCGCGAGCGTGAAGGGCCTGGTCCTGGCCCTGATCGTGGCCGGCGTCCTGTTCCCGATCTACATGGTGGTGCTGACCAGCCTGTCCACGCAGGAGGCCGTGTCGGCGGCGGGCGGGCTGGTGACCGTGCCGGGCGAGCTGTCACTGGCCGCCTACCGGGAGCTGTTCGCCGGCGGGGTGGTGACCCGCTCGATCGGGGTCAGCCTCGGGGTGACCGTCGTGGGGACGTCCCTCAGCCTGACGGTCACGGTGCTGGCGGCGTACGGGCTGTCGCGGCCGGGGTCGCTGCTGCACCGGCCGCTGCTGTTCCTGGTGCTGCTGACGTTCCTGTTCGGGCCGGGGATGATCCCCAGCTATCTGCTGGTCAGCTCGCTGGGGCTGATCGACACGTACTGGGCGCTGATCCTGCCCACCGCGGTCACCGCGTTCAACCTGGTGGTGATGCGGGCGTTCTTCATGAACATCCCGGACGAGGTGACCGACAGCGCGCGGATCGACGGGGCGAGCGAGTTCCGGATCCTGTGGCGGATCGTGCTGCCCATGTCGAAGGGCGTCACGGCGGTCATCGGGCTGTTCTACGCGGTCGGGTACTGGAACGCCTTCTTCAACGCGACGCTGTACCTGAACGACAGCTCCAAGTGGCCGTTGCAGGTGGTGCTGCGGCAGTTCGTACTGCAGGGGCAGTCGATGTTCGTCGGGCAGACCGGCGAGACGGCGATCGGGGGGCAGGTGATGCCGCCCAGCCTGGCGATCCAGATGGCGATCGTGTCGCTGGCGCTGATCCCGGTCCTGGTGATCTACCCGTTCGTGCAGAAGCACTTCACCAAGGGTGTGATCATCGGCGCCGTCAAGGGGTGACCGGCGGGGGACGAGGAGGGGAGGGCCCGTGTTCCGGACGGGCCCTCCCCTCATGCCCTCCCCTACGCCGTCAGGCGGGGGTGCAGGTGAGGGTGGCGGGCGGGTTGTTGGCGGTGCTCCAGGCGCCGTTGAAGCCGAACGTGGCGGTGGCTCCGGCATTGAGCGCGCCGTTGTAGTCGGCGTTGGTCACCCGGGCGGCCGGGCCGGGCCGGTCCACGACGCCGCTCCAGAGCTGGGTGATCGTCTGGCCGTCGGGGAAGGTCCAGGCGACCGCCCAGCCGGTGGTGGCGACGGTGCCGGTGTTCCTCACCGTCACACTCGCCTGGAAGCCGCCCTGCCACTGGCCGCCCGGCGTGTACGTCGCCGCGCACGCCTTCCCCGGCGAGGGCGTCGGGGTGGGCGTGGGAGTGGGGGTCGGAGTCGGCGTAGGCGTGGGGGTGGGCGTCGGAGTGGGAGTGGGGCCGGTGCGGTCGCCGTAGATGATGCCCCGGCCGTTGGTGCCCAGGTAGACGCGGCCGTGGACGCGCGGGTCGCCGGTCAGCGCCTCGCCCATGTTGGCGTACTGGTGGCGGTCGTCGTTGATCCGCACCCACGACACGCCCGCGTCGTCCGAACGGAACAGTCCGTGCACGCCGTCGATCATGCCGACCAGGAAGATCGCCATGTACGAGCCGCCGGGCGCGGCCTTGCCGAAGCCGACGTTCTCGGCCGCCGTCACCGACGGCATGCGGGTGAAGGTGGCGCCGGAGTCGGTCGAGCGCCACAGCCCGTACGTGACCGCCGGGTCGTACTTGCCGGTGGAGGGTGAGCCGCCGACGAGCCAGATGTGCCCCTCGCGGCCGGGCACGGCCTTGAAGCGGACGGTGGTGGCGCCCGCCCCCTCGGTGCCCCAGCCCGCGCTGCCCGTGGGCAGGCCGGTGGCGGGGGCCTGGGTGAAGCCGGCTCCGGCATTGGTGCTCACGTAGAACTTGCCGCCGGAGTAGCCGTAGAACTTGCCCGGGTTGACCCGGTCCGAGCGGACCTGCGCCTGGGCCGGGATGCCGGTCGCGGCCGTCCACGAGCTGCCCGAGGTGGTGGTGCGGCTGACCGCTCCCCCGGTCGGCGACCAGACGGTGGTGGCGCCGTTGGCGGAGATCGCGACGCTGCCGCCCTGGGTGACGCCTGACGGCTCGTTGCTGGCCTGCCACCAGTTCGCGCCGCCGTTGGTGGAGAAGCCGATCCGGGTCACCCCGGCGGTGTCGTTGTCGCCGGCGCGGACCATGGTGGCCGGGCTGAGCTCGGCGTAGTCCATGCTCCTGGTGGTGACGTGGTTGGGCTGGGTGTACATCATGGCCGGCACGGCGTCGAGGTTGCTGTGCACGAACCCGCCGATGTCGCCGACGGCCGACAGCAGCGGCGCGCCGGTGGGCGGGCTGATCAGGTCGAGGACGGCGGTCTCCTCCAGCCCCTCGACGAACGGCCGGATGGTGATCTTGCCGCCGGCGGCGTCCCACTGCTTGAGGTTCGTGGTGCCGTAGATCGTCGCGCCGGTGCCGTACAGGAGCCGGTTGGAGTCGAACGGGTCGATCTCCATCGCCTCGGTCATCCAGCCGAGCTTGGGCGTGACCTCGGGCGGCTGCGGGTTGCCCATGGCCAGCCACGGGTGGGAGGAGACGTCCTGGGTGTAGCGGAAGGTCCGGTTCGGGTAGCCGTTCCAGTCCCAGATGCGGGTCCAGGTGGCGCCGCTGTCGTTGCTGCGGAAGATGATGTTGTCCGGCCACCACGACACCTGGCTGGAGACCATGATCGTGGCCGGGTTCTGGCGGTCGACGGTCAGGCCGCTGAAGCCGTAGTAGCGGTCGGCGTCGGGGGTCGGGGTGATCTCGGTCCAGGTGCCGGTGGCGGTGGCGTAGCGCCACACCTCGCCGTCCTCGCCCACGTACGGGCCGCCCGTGTTGCCGGTGGCCAGGTAGAGGTAGCCGTTGACCGGGTCGAGCACGCCCTTGTGCGGCACGTAGCCGGTCGGCTGGCCGGCCAGGCGGGTCCAGGTGGCGCCGGCGTCGGTGGAGCGGTAGACGTTGTTGTCCTTGTCGGCCACGCCCGCGTAGATCGTCCTGGTGGCGGTACCCGCCGACCCCGTACGCGGGTCGAAGGTGATCCACGGGATGCCCTGGGTCATCGTGTTGTAGTTGTACTGGGTGTCGTTGGGGTCCTGGGCGAAGTTGCCGGCGTTCGGGAAGCTCGTGACCTTGGCCCAGGTGACGCCGTAGTCGGTGCTCTTCCACAGGCCGTTCCTGTTGGCCGTGCCGTAGAACAGGATGTTGTTCCGGTTCGGGTCGATGACCAGACGCTCGCCCATGCCGCGGCCCGGCATGTTGCCGGAGCCCTTGAACGGCAGCTCGGTGGCGGCCCAGGTGGTGCCGCGGTCGGTGGAGCGCAGGATCGCGCCGTTGTTGGAGTCCCAGTCGTTGGTGTACATGCCGGTGGCGACGTAGACGCGGTTCGGGTCGACGGGGTCGGTGGCGACGCTGACGCCGCCGACCCAGCTCCATTTGTCCCAGCCGATGCCGTCGAGCAGCGGCGTCCACTTGGTCTTGTCCCAGCGGTAGACGCCGCCGATGTCGGTCCGGGCGTAGATGAGGTCCTTTTCCTTCTGGTTGAAGACGATGCCGGGGACGAAGCCGCCGCCGCCGATCTTCACCCCTTTGAACGCGTACGGGTCGGCGGCCACGGCGCCGACCGGAGCCATCCGGATGCCCGCCACCACCAGCACGAGAGCGAGCAGAATGAGCAGCCTTCTTCGCATGCGCGGTCCCTTCTCCGAGGCGTGAGACACCGCCATGCACGACCAGGTACGAGACCCTGCCGTCGCCGGAGCCGGTGCGCATGAACCTGACTCCGAGGCTCACACAGCCTCGAAGTCAGGTCAATAGTTTGGTTATCATCCAAACTTAATCGAACGGATCCGCAGGTCCCCTCTGAAGACGAGGTACAGGTCCCGGACGCCGTTCGCCCCCGAGACCGTCGCCGATGTCGCGACATATCGGTAGATGTCGCCGGTGGCGGGGGCCGTGACGGTGGCCAGCAGCGGCCCCGCCGGCGAGCCCGAGCGCACCTCGAACGAGCCGCCGGACACCGACGCCACGTCCGCGCTCAGCCCGGCCGGGCGCGAGCGAAGGTCGGCCTCGCCGAACTTCACCCAGTCGCCCGCCGACGCGCCCACCGCCTCGCCGGCGGCCTTGCTCTCGTCCACCAGGTCGACGCCCTGATAGTCGTCGAAGTCGATCACCCGGGTGACCCGCGTCAGGTCGCGGGGCGGGATCCGCTCGCCGTTCACCTGGAGCGTGGCGCGCTGCCTGATGTCGGCGGAGGAGGACCCGGCCATGACGTCGTGGGTGGCGTTCTCGACGGCCCACCTGCCGCGCGTGACGTCCCAGAGGGCCAGGTCGGCCTTCTTGAACGTGATCCGCACCGTGCGGCTCTCGCCGGGCCGCAGCGAGACGCGGGCGAAGCCGCGCAGCTGCTTGACCGGCTGCCGCTCCACGCGTGAGCTGCGCTGGTGGGTGTAGAGCTGGACGACCTCGTCGCCGGCTCGCGTCCCGGTGTTGGTGACCCTGACCGTGGCCTCGTAGGAGTCGCCGCGCGGGGTCACCCTGAGGTCCTGGTAGCCGAAGGTGGTGTAGCTGAGGCCGTGGCCGAACGCGTACAGGGGGTCGCCCTCGTGGTACAGGTACGTCATCCCGGTCTTGGTGATGTCGTAGTTCAGGATGTCCGGCAGGTCGTCGGAGCGGTACCAGGTCTGGGTGAGGCGGCCGGCCGGGTTGCGGTCGCCGAACAGGACGTCGGCCAGGCCGTGCCCGGTCTCCGCGCCGCCGTGGCTGGTCCAGAGCAGGGCGGGCGTGTCGACGCTCATGGTGGTCGGGTAGCTGTCCTCCAGGACGACCACGGTGTTCGGGTTGGCCGCCCGGACGGCCTTGATCAGCTCCTGCTGGCCCTGGCCGAGGGCGAGGCTGGAGCGGTCGTGGTTCTCGCGGCCGTACACGAACGGGTTGCTGCCGACCACGACCACAGCCGCGTCGGCGCCCTTGGCGGCCTGCGCCGCCGTCTTCGCGCCGCTGGTGACGACCTCCCGGGCGAAGCGGGCGGCCTGCGCCTTGGTGCCGGTGCCGAGCGTGCCGTCCGCGCCCACGCTCACGTAGTGCTCGGGGAAGGGCCACCAGCCCTCGTTGACCTCGTAGCCGACGTACTGGATCAGGTACGTGCCGTCGGACTGCCGCTCCAGCCGGAACTGCTGCTGGACGAACCAGCCGGTCGGCGTGTCGGAGTTGGTGACGTACGGGCCGAAGTTGCCGGTCAGCAGCTTGCCGTTGCCGGCGTTGCGCAGGGTGGAGACGTCGCCGGTCCAGTCGGTCTGGTCCCAGGTCGAGGCCGCGCCCGGGGCGGTGTCGGAGACGACCACGGACTCCGAGCCGGTGCCGGTGGCGGTCACGTACTTGCCGGTGGCCAGGTCCTTCAGCGCGATCCGGTCCAGGGCGTCGGCGCCGGTCACGGTCGCCCTCGCGCCCAGGCGCTCCTTGATGCCGGCCAGCGGGGTCACCTTGTACGGCATGACGCCGCCGTACCAGTCGCTGAACAGCGTGTCCTGGAGGGGCCCGAGCACCGCGACCTTCTTCAGCCCGGCCGGGAGCGGCAGCTTCCTGCCGGTGTTGCGCAGCAGCACCATGGCCTTGCCCGCCGTCTCCCGGTTGAGCCGCTGGTGGGCCGCCGAGTTGATGACGTCCTCGGTGATCCTGGCGTACGGGCCGCCGTCGGGGTCGAGCTGGCCGAGGCGGATCCTGATCGACAGCGCGTGCCGCACGCCCTTGTCGATGTCGGCCTCGGTGATCAGGCCCTGCGCGAGCGCCGACTTCAGGTTCGCCGTCATGGGCGCGGGGTCGTCGTTGTTGATGGTGAAGCTGTCGATCCCGGCCTTGAGGGTGGCGGCGACGGCCTCGGGCTTGGTCTCGAAGTAGTGCTCGTACTCCTGCAGCGCGTCGGGCGCCCAGGCGTCGCTGACGTTGTACAGCTCCTTGTCCGTCCAGGAGCGGACCAGGCCGCCGAGGTCGGGGTTGACGGTGTTCGGCCGTCCGTTGACCAGGTTGTACGAGCCCATCACGCCGGTGGCGGCGTCGGCGGCGATGGCGGGTTTGAAGGCGGCCTCGTCGTACTCCTTCTTGACCCGGGGCCGCAGGTTGGAGGAGGTGAGGCTGCGCAGGTACTCGTTGTTGTTGGCCAGGTAGTGCTTGAGCACGGGCGCGGTCTTGAGGTAGACGGGGTCGTCGCCGGACAGGCCCCGGCCGTAGGCGGTGGAGATGGCGCCGGTCAGCAGCGGGTCCTCGGAGTAGCCCTCCTCGTTGCGGCCCCAGCGCGGGTCGCGCAGCAGGTTGACGACCGGCGCCCACACCTGGGTGCCCCACAGGACCGGGTCGGCGGCGTTGTAGCCGCGCACCTCGTCGCCGGTCGCCGAGCCGACCCGCTTGACCAGCTCGGTGTCCCAGGTGCTGGCCAGGCCGACGGCCTGCGGGAAGACCGTGCCGCCGGCCAGCTTCTGGTTCCAGTTGTCGTTGTGGTCGTTGGACCAGGCGACGCCGTGCAGCGCCTCGGTGCCGGCCTTGAAGTACGGGATGCCGAGCCGGGGGATCGCCCGCTGCGACTGGTGCAGCAGGGAGATCTTCTCATCGAGCGTCAGCCGGCCGAGCAGGTCGCCGACCCGCTGGTCGAGCGGGACGGCCGGGTTCTGGTAGGGCAGGACGCGCGCGGCCTGGACGGGGGCCGCCCCCATGGTCACCGCTAACAGCGCGGCGGCGAGCACTCGCTTCATCGGGTGAGCTCCTACTTGATGGCGCCGACCGTGACTCCCCTGGTCAGGGTCCGCTGGAAGATGAGGAAGAACGCGACGGCCGGGACGATGCCGAGCAGTGCCGAGGCGCTGGAGGTGGTGGCGTCCATCTCCCGCTCGCCCTGGAGCACGCCGAGGGCCACGGGCACCGTCTGGTTGTCGTTGGAGATCAGGAAGATCAGCGGCAGGAAGAACTCGTTCCAGGTCCAGATGAAGAAGAAGATCACCAGGACCGAGAGCGTCGGCCTGCTGATCGGGACCACGATCCGCCACAGCGCCGTGAACCGCCCGGCGCCGTCCATCCGCGCCGCCTCCAGGATCTCGCGCGGGAACTGGCCGAGCACGGCGCTGAGCAGGTAGGTGCCGAAGGCGGCCTGGATGACGGTGAAGATGATGATGATCGCCAGCTTGGAGTCGTACAGGCCCGCCTCCTTGGCGAGGTAGTACAGCGGGTAGACCAGCGCCTCCTGCGGCAGCGTGTTGGCCACCAGGAAGACCACCAGGATCGACAGCCGGCCCCGGACCCGCCCGATGCCCAGCGCGTACGCGTTGAGCACCGACAGCACGACGGCCAGGACGGCGACCGACCCGCTGATCATGAAGCTGTTCCAGAGCTTCTCGCCGAAGTCGACGCGGGTCCAGAACGTGATGATCCCGTCGAGGTTCAGCCCGTGGGGCGGGCTCAGCGGCTGCCCCGAGGAGTACTCGGCGGGCGTCTTGAAGGCGTTGAAGGTGACGATGACGAACGGGAACAGCATCGCCGCCGCCAGCACGCCCAGCGCGGCCAGGACCGGGTAGCGTCTCACGCCTCACGCTCCTGGAAGAGCAGGAACAGGCAGGTCACCGCGACGATGATGATCGCCAGGACGGTCGCGATGGCCGAGCCGTAGCCGACGTTGGCCTTCTGGAAGAAGTTCAGGTACGAGAAGTACGACGGCACCATCGTGGCGTTGCCCGGCCCGCCCCTGGTCAGCACGAAGATCGGCCCGAACACCTTGAGCGCGGCGATCGTGCAGGTCAGCAGCACGACGAAGATCTCAGGCCGGATCTGCGGGATGGTGATGTGCCAGAACCTGCGCCACCACGAGGCCCCGTCGATCTCGGCCGCCTCGTGCAGCGCCGGGTCGGCCCGCTGCAGCCCGGCCATGAAGATGACCACCGGGTAGCCGAGCTGGAACCACACCATGACCGTCATGACCGTGGCCAGCGCGAGGTCCGGGTCGCCGAGCCAGTCGGCCTCCAGGCCGAAGATCTTGTTGATGGCGCCGTACGACGGGTGCAGCATCCAGCCCCACACCACGCCGGCCACCGCGACCGGCAGCACCTGCGGCAGGTAGTAGGCCGCCCGCAGGGCCGAGGCCGTGCGGGAGCCGAACCTCTTGCCGATGTGGTCGAACAGCGCCGCCGCCAGCACCAGCCCGAGCACCGTGGGGATGATCGCCATCGCGACGATCAGCGCCACGTTGTTGCGGAACGACGTCCAGAACCGCTCGTCGGCGAACAGCCGGGCGTAGTTCTCCAGGCCCACCCAGCGCGCGGTCCCGACCCCGGACCAGCGGGTGAAGCTGGTCCCGAGGTTCATCAGGAACGGCACCACGATGACGGCGGTGAACAGCACCGCGCTGGGCAGCAGGTAGAGGTAGTACCCCCCGCCGCGTCCGCGCTTGCTCTCAGTTGCCAAGATCGGCGAGGTTGTCGTTGTACGGCTGCGCGATCTCGTCGAGCACCTTGGCCGGCGGCTTGCTGCCGTTGATGAGGCTCTGCACCCCCGCCACGAGCACGTCGTAGTAGCCGGGCGCGGGCCAGTCGGGGTAGAAGGCCAGCGCGTCCTGGCTGGTCAGCTTGTTGAAGTTGTCGATCAGCTCCTTGCTCTTGGCGTCGGTGATGGCGGCCGGGTCGGCCGCGACGGGCACGCCGCCGGAGTTGCCGAGCAGGTTCTGGATCTCCTTGCTCATCGTGATGTCGATGAAGTCGTAGGCGAGGTCCTTGTTGGCGGACTTCTCCGGGACGACCCAGATGTTGCCGCTGGAGCCGGGGGCGAACTGGTTGCCGGGCCACAGGAACGTGCCCCAGTCGAACTTCTTGAGCTGCGTCTGCAGGCGGCCGTACCACCAGCTCCCGGACACCATGATCGGGAACTTGCCGGCCATGAAGGCGACGGCCATGTCCTCGGCCTTGATGCCGGCCGAGTTCTTGGCGATGTAGCCCTTCTTCACCCAGTCGGCCAGGGTGTCGGCGGCGTAGGTGAACTCGGGGCCGTGGAAGTCGACCTTGCCCTTGTACAGCTCGTAGGAGTCGATCCAGGCGCGGGAGGCCTTGCTCAGCGCGAGCTGGTAGAAGATCTGCTGGGCCGGGTACTCGGCGCCGGCGTTGGAGATGGGCGTGATGCCGGCCTTGGCGAACTTGTCGAGGGCGGCGGTGAACTCCTCGAACGTCGTCGGGACGGTGACGCCGTTCTTCTCGAACATCTCCTTGTTGTAGTAGACCATGACGTACTCGCCGTAGTTGGGCACGCCGTACCACTTGCCGGAGCCCATGATGCCGCGGTCGTCGTACTTGGCGGTGGTGGCCAGGCTCGCCGAGAGCAGTTTGTCCCAGCCGCGCTTGCCGGCCTCCTCGCTCAGGTCGGTCAGCAGGCCCTGCTTGGACAGCAGCCCGGCGGTGGCGTTGCCCTTGTTGTACTCCATGATGTCGGGGGCCTGGTCGGAGTTGAGCACCATGCTGGCCGTCTTCTGGATCTGCTCGAAGCCCTTGGCCTCGAACTTCACCGTCACGCCCGGGTGGGTCGACTCGAACTTCTTGATCGCCGCGTCCCACGCCTTGCCCATGGCGCCGTCGGCGCTCTCGTAGTGCCAGAGCTTGAGCGTGCGCGGCTGGCCGGGACTGGCGGACGGCTGCTCCTGAGCGCCCGACCCGCAGGCGGCCAGTGCCAGTGCCCCGGCGGCGAGCGCCGCGGCACACCTCAGCTTGATCATGGTGTCTCCTGGGAGGTGATGACCGCCCGGGCCGGGGAGCCCGCCACGGGGGCGAACTCGACCCCCGCGACCCGCTTCGGCCCGGTGACGGTGACGTGCAGGGTGTCGCCGTCACGTGTGGCGGCGACGACGGTCTCGCCGTCGAGATCGTGAACTGTGGTGCTGCCGTCCCCGCCCCCGAAGGCGACGATGGTGATCTCCTCGGGGACGTCCACGGTGTCCCCTGGGCTGGTGGCGACCGGGATGAGCGCGTCGCGGCGGGCGTACAGGGGGATCCGGCCGAGCGGCGTGCGGGCGCTCCGGTGCCGGCCGCCGGTCAGCGTCTCCCCCGTCCAGTAGTCGATCCACTCCCCCTCCGGCAGGTACACCTGGCGGACGCCGTCGGGTGAGGTCATGGGCGCGACCAGCAGGTCACGCCCGAGCAGGTACTCCAGGTCGGCCTGCCAGGCGACCGGGTCGCCGGGGTGGTCCACGCACAGGGCGCGCATCATCGGCGCGCCGGTCCGCGCGGCCTCCACCGCCGCCGAGTACAGGTAGGGCATGAGCCGGTAGCGCAGCCGCAGCGCCGCCACCGCCTCGGCCTCGACCTCGGGGAACTCCCACGGCTCGCGGCTGGTGGTGCCGTGCAGGCGCAGCAGCGGCGACAGCGCGCCGAACTGGGTCCAGCGCACGTACAGGTCGTCGGCGGGCCGACCGGTGAAGCCGCCGGCGTCGTGGCTCCAGAACGGCACGCCGGACAGGCCGTGCGCCAGGCCGCCGCGCAGCGTGCTGCCCATGGCCGGGTAGCTGGTGTAGGTGTCGCCGCTCCACTGGGCGGCGTGGCGCTGCCCGCCCAGGTACGACGAGCGCGCCCACACCAGGCCGTGGCCGTGGACCTCGCGGGTGACCTCGGCGACGGCGTCGTTGAACAGCAGCGTGTACACGTTGTGCAGGTCGGTGCCGGTCATGCCGTTGAAGGCGGTGGCGTCGCGCGGCACGCCCTCGGCGAAGTCGGTCTTGAACGCCTGCACGCCCTGCTGGAGCAGCGGCCGGAGCAGGCCCTTGAACCAGGCGGTGGCGGCGGGGTTGGTGAGGTCGACGATGCCGCAGGCGGGGTAGGAGCCGTGCCAGCAGTCGGCGACGTACGCCTCGCCATCCTGATTTTTCAGGAAATATCCGGCATCGGCGGCCGGCTGGAAGGCGGGGCTGCGGTGGGAGATGTAGGGGTTCATCCAGAGGCAGACCTTGAAGCCCATCCCGTCCAGCTCCGCCAGCATCCCGGCCGGGTCGGGGAAGCTCTCCTCGTCCCAGCGCATGTCCGACCAGTGGCCCTCCGCCTGCCAGTAGGTGTCCAGGTGCAGCACGTCGCACGGGATGCCGCGCTCGCGGATCCTGCGGGCCCGCTCCATGACCCGCTCCTGGGTGTCCTTGAAGAACCCTGAGGAGATCCAGGTGCCGAACGCCCACTTCGGCGGCAGCTCCGGGCGGCAGGTCAGCCGGTCGTAGCGGTCGAGCACCTCGGGCGGCGTCGGCCCGGCGATCACGTAGTAGTCGATGAGGTCGTCGGGGACGACGATCTGCACGACGCTGTGCGTGGACTGGCACACGTCGAACTCGATCGGGGCGCCGCTGTCCACCAGCACGCCGTAGCCCCTGCTCGACTGGTAGAAGGGCACGTTCTTGTAGGCGCGCTGCGACTCGGCGCCGAAGGCGTCGAAGTTCCACATGACGGGCCGCTGACCGCGTTTGTCCAGCGGCGTGAACGACTCGCCGAAGCCGGTGAACGCCTCGTCGGCGGGCGCGGCGAAGCTCTCGTGGTAGGCCACGGTGACGCCGTCGGCGCGGGAGCGGCCGAAGGGCAGCGTGCGCATCCTGCCGCTGATGTCGGTGTGGCCGGGGTCGGTCTCCACCAGGGTCGCGCCCTGGGCGTCGGTGAAGCGCAGCCGCCACGGGTCCAGGGTGATCTCCGCGCGCAGCGATCCCGCGTCGATCGTCACCCCGCCCTGGCGGGTCTCGACGCGGGCCGCCGCGTACGTGCCGGGGGTCACCATGGAGGTCGCCCGCGCCGATCTCGCGCGCGTCTCCACGTCCTGGCCGAGCCGCACCCGGATGACGCCCTCGCCGGCCACCCGCACCTGCACGACCAGGGTCTCCTCCGCCGTGGTCGCCCCCTTGAGCGTCACGCCCGCCTCGTCCACGGCCACCGGCTCGGCGGCCGTCAGCGCGGACAGGCCCTGCTCGCCGCGCGTACGCACCGGCAGCTCCGGCGGGTCGGCGACAAAGTACTCGTGCGCGACCAGGGGCGGACGGTAGGGCATGGATGCTCCTTCTGACGACCTGCAGCTCGCGAATTAGTTTTCCGTCCATACGAACAAACGTCAACGGCCGTGCCTTAGTTTAGACACCAGCCAAACAAATGGAGGGCCGGGACGGTGTACTACGGCGGCGACTACAACCCGGAGCAGTGGCCCGAGGAGGTGTGGCAGGAGGACGTCGCGCTGATGCGCCGCGCGGGCGTGAACCTGGTGACCGTCGGCGTCTTCTCCTGGGCCCGGCTGGAGCCG
Organism: Nonomuraea rhizosphaerae; assembly: GCF_019396405.1. Taxonomy (GTDB): domain Bacteria; phylum Actinomycetota; class Actinomycetes; order Streptosporangiales; family Streptosporangiaceae; genus Nonomuraea; species Nonomuraea rhizosphaerae. The sequence continues at coordinate 16,408 of NZ_JAHKRL010000353.1, forward strand.
CGCGAGGGCGAGTACGACTTCGGCTGGCTCGACCGGGTGCTGGACCTGCTGCACGACGGCGGCGTGCAGGTCTGCCTGGCCACCCCGACCACCCAGCCGCCGCCCTGGATCGGCGAGGAGGCGCGCAACGTGAGCGCCGACGGCGTCCGGCTCACCCACGGCAGCCGGGACACCTACTGCGTCAGCTCCCCCGCCTACCGGGCCAAGTCCCTGGAGATCGCCGCGAGGCTGGCCGGCCGCTACGGCCGGCACCCGGCGCTGGCCATGTGGCACGTCCACAACGAGTACGGCTCGTGGTGCCACTGCGAGCACACCGCCGCCGCGTTCCGCGTCTGGCTGCGCGGCGCGTACGGCGGCCTGGAGGCGCTCAACGACGCCTGGACCACCTCGTTCTGGAGCCAGCACTACTCGGCGTGGGAGCAGGTCACCACGCCACGCGCCACCCAGTACCTGCCGAACCCGTCACAGGCGCTGGACTTCCGCCGGTTCCTGTCCGACGAGCTGCTCGGGCACTTCCGCGAGCAGAAGGAGATCCTGGCGCCGTCCGGCGTCCCGGTCACCACGAACTTCCACTTCGGCGACTGGGTGCCGGTCGACCAGCGCGAATGGGCCGAGGCGGTGGACCTGGTGGCGATCGACCACTACCCGGCGCAGGACCCGCCGGAGGAGACGGCGTTCGCGGCCGACCTGGCCCGCTGCTGGGCGGCGGGCAAGCCGTGGGTGCTGATGGAGCAGGCGGTGGTGGCCTACACCGGGGGCAGGATCGTGCCGCGACGGCCCGGCGAGGTGGCCCGGCTGAGCCTGTCGCACGTGGCCCGGGGGGCGCGGGGCGTCATGTTCTTCCAATGGCGGGCCTCCAGGGGCGGCGCCGAGCTGTGGCACGGCGGGATGGTGCCGCACGCCGGGCCCGATTCGCGGATCTTCCGCGAGGTGTGCGAGCTGGGGGCGCTGCTGCCGTCCGTGCCCGACGCCGGGGACGTGCGGGCGGAGGCGGCGATCCTGTGGGACACCGCCTCGTGGTGGGCGCTCCAGTCGCGCGGGCTGCCCTCCTCCGAGGTCGATTACCTGGACGCGCTGCGGCAGGCGCACCGGGTGCTGTACCGGCACGGGGTCACGGCCGGCTTCGCCTACCCGTCGGCGGACCTGTCGGCGTACCGGCTGGTGCTGGTACCGAGTTTGTGCCTGATCTCCGACGCGGACGCGGCCAACCTGCGGCGCTACGTCGAGGGCGGCGGGACGCTGGTCGTGTCGTTCTTCAGCGGGGTGAGCGACGAGCACGGCCGGGTGCGGCTGGGCGGGTACCCGGGGGCGCTGCGCGAGGTGCTGGGGGTACGGGTGGAGGAGTTCCACCCGCTCGCCGAGCCGGTCGAGCTGTCGGACGGAGCCGCCGGGCCTCCCCCTTCCGGCGCCGGATCGCCGCCGGACTGGGGCACCGGGACGCTCTGGAGCGAGCACGTTCACCTGGCCGGGGCGCAGGCGCTGGTGTCGTACGCGTCCGGGCCGCTGGCCGGGCTGCCCGCCGTCACCCGGCACGCCTACGGCTCCGGCACCGCGCTGTACGTCTCCACGCGGCTGGCCGACGCCGCCTTCGCCCGGCTGCTGGGCCTGGCGCCGCACCCGGCGGGGCTGGAGCTGGTGCGGCACGACCGGGCGGTGTTCGCGATCAACCACGGCGACCGGGAGCAGCCGGTCGGCCCCGGCCGCGACCTGGTCACCGGCACCGTCGTGGAGAGCCTGCCGCCGGGCGGGTTCGCCGTCCTGGCCGGGCTAGAGGCGGCGGACGCAGGTGACGTCCGGGTAGGGATCGGGGCCGAGCGGTAGGCCGCCGATCCCGCTCGACGTCGTCACCGAGTAGTCGGCGGGCCGCTTGCACTCGAACTCGGCGCTGATGGCGCCGACCACCTTGCCCCACGCCTTCTTGCTGGCGCACGGGACGTCCTTCAGCCCGCCGACGATGGCGGTCACCGTGCCGCCGAAGATCCCCTTGCGTTTCTTGGTCTTCGGCGCGGTCAGGCAACTGCCCAGCTCGTGCTGCGGGCCGATCTTCGTGGCGGGCGCGCCGGGGCCGACGCACGTGTACGAGCCCTCCCGCTTGTAGGCGTAGGACCAGGCCCGGTTCTCGCAGCCCTTCTTCGTCTTCGTGAAGGAGCGGATCTTGCCGGGGCCGTGGGCGTCGTAGCACTCCCGCTCCTGGACGACGTTGTCGTCCCCGATCAGGGTGCAGTCTCCGACGCGCAGGATCCCGCCGCCCTTGCCGGGGTCGCCCGGGTGCGGGGCGCGGCTGTTGCGCAGGCAGGCCGTCCTCGGGTCCTGCCCGGCCGGGGTGTCCAGCCAGCCGTCGGCGTCACGCGGGCACTTGCCCGCCCCCTGGCCCCGCTCCACGAGCCTGGTGATCCGCACCCCGGCCGTCACCTGCGAGCAGTCGATCACCGCGACGGGCTGGACGTCGGGCTTGGGCATCGACACGTCGAGGCAGGCGTCCTCGGCCCAGGCCGCCTGGGTGGGCGACGGGGCAGGCGACGGCTGCGCGCTCGGCCGGCCGGCTGTGCTCGAAGGTGTCGATCCCGCGCCGCCGTTGCCGCTGCTGCAGCCCGCCGCCATGGCCGTCACCAGCGCCGTCACGGCCACGACGACCCGCGGCCCCCGTACGTTCGATAACCGCCGTCTCACGAAGCGTCACCCCGCCGTCTCGTCTGTCGGGACGATCTTCGGTCACCGGCCGCCGCTCTGACAAGACGCCGCCGTCCTGGGTAAGAGGGGGCGACGCGGAAACGTACTTGAGGAGGCGGCGTGAGCCGGGACGGGGCACAGGAGGCGACACTCGCGGCGCTGGCGGCGAACGTGGGAGTCGCCGTCACCAAATTCGTGGCGTTCTTCTTCACCGGGTCGTCGGCCATGCTCGCCGAGGGCATCCACTCGGTCGCCGACACCGGCAACCAGGGGCTGCTGATGCTCGGCCGCCGGCGCTCCCGGCGCGGGCCCAGCCCCGCCCACCCGTTCGGCTACGGTCGTGAGCGCTACTTCTACGGCTTCCTGGTGTCGGTGGTGCTGTTCTTCGGCGGCGGCCTGTTCGCCCTGTACGAGGGGTACGAGAAGATCGCCCACCCGCATCCGCTGGAGAGCTGGCCGTGGGCCGTCGGCGTGCTGCTGGCGGCGATCGTCATGGAGGCGTTCTCGCTGCGCACGGCCGTGCGCAACTCCAACCAGGAGCGGCACGGCCGGTCGTGGACCCGCTTCATCCGCGACGCCAAGGCGCCCGAGCTGCCCGTGGTGCTGCTGGAGGACACGGCGGCGCTGGCGGGGCTGGTGTTCGCCCTGATCGGGGTGACACTGACGATCGTCACGGGCAACACCGCCTTCGACGGCGGCGGGTCGATCGCCATCGGGCTGCTGCTGGTGGCGGTGGCCGCGACGCTGGCCAGGGAGACCAAGAGCATGATCATCGGCGAGGCGGCGACGCCGGAGGTCCAGCGGGCCATCAGGAACGTCCTGGACGACGACCCGGCGATCGAGGCCTACACCCAGGTCCGCACGATGCACCTGGGGCCGGAGGACCTGCTGGTGGCGGCGCGGGTCACGATGCCCGCCTCGGCGGACACGGACGGCGCGGCGGCGGCGCTGGCGGACACGGAGCGGCGGATCAGGGAGCGGGTGCCGATCGCGTCGGCCGTCTACCTGCAACCGACCCCGCCGGACGGGGCATAGCCGCCGGAGACTCAGGGCGTGAGCCACGAGCCCCGGCGGACCCGTAGAGGCAGGCGGTGGAGGCGGCGGCCATCGTGGCGCCGCCCGTCGGCACGGTCGCCGTCACGGCGCCGACGAGGGCAAGCCTGCGCGCGGCGGCGAGGAGGCTCAGGGGCGGACCGTCTCAGTTCGGCGGGCCTCCCGAAGAAGCAGGCAGGCCACGACGACGACCACGGCGGCGGCGCCCAGGTGCATGCCGTACGCGGCCGCCGGCGACCCGTTGTGGGTCAAGACGGCGATCGCGTCGCCGATGGGGATGATCGCGTCAGCGAGCAGGACCCAGCCGAGCGCCCGCCTGTGCCCCGTTCCCAGCAGGATCAGACCGACCGTCCCGCAGGCCACGTCGCGGACGCCCTTGACGACGAAGTATCCGGTGGCGTCGCCCTGAGGGGCGTCCATGCCGAAGGAGGCCGCGGCCGTGCCCGGGCTGATGAGGAACTGCAGTCCGAAGAAGATGACGGCAAGCGCGGTGAGCGCGGCCGCCGCCGTGGTGACGCGTCGCCAGGACATGAGGGTCTCCCAAGGGGTCGGGGAAGAGAGTCGTCTAACAATGTTCAAACTCCTAACATTGTTAGACATTAGACCGGCGATAGGATGTGGCGTCAACAGGAGGACGGATCATGGTGACCACCAGCCAGAGACGGCGCGAGCGGGAGCGGCGGGAGATGCGCGCCCGGCTGCTGCAGGCGGCCCGGGTGATCGCCGCCGAGGAGGGCTGGAACGCGGTCACCATCCGCCGCATCGCCGGCCGGCTCGAATACAGCGCGCCGGTCCTCTACCAGCACTTCTCCAGCAAGGAGGAGCTGCTCACCGAGCTGATGGCGGTCGGTTTCGCCGAGCTGGCCGGGCAGCTGCGCCTGGCGGCCGAGGGCCCGCCGGAAGGACGGCTGGCCGCGATGGCCGGCGCGTACTGGGCGTTCGCGTTCGCCTCGCCGGAGCTCTACCAGGCGATGAACGGCATGGACGGGGTGCCGTTCGGCACCGCCGAGACCCCGGAGGAGGCCAGGAACGCCTTCCGGACCTTCCGCGCCGCGTTGCAGGAGATCGCGCGGGCGCGCGGCGCCGAGCTGGCCGACCCGGCGGGCGCGACCGACACGATGTGGGCGTTCCTGCACGGCTGCGTGTCGCTGGCCATGGCGGGCAGGATCGCCGGCGGGACGGAGCGGGCCAGGACACTCATGGTGAGCGCCCTGGAGCCGTTGTTCGCCGCCCAGGTCGAGGGCTGAGCGGCGGGTCTCAGGCGGCCGCGGGGTGGAGCAGGACCTTGGTCCAGCCGTCCACGCGCTTGTCGAACTGGTCGTAGGCGTGCGGCGCCTCCTCCAGCGACAGCTCGTGGGAGACGATGAGTCCCGGCCTGGCGCGGCCCTCCTTGGCGCCCTCGTCGGCCGCGCCCGGGTCCTGCGGGTTGTACACGCCGACCACGCCGATCCGGCCGGTCGAGCGGACCACCTGACCTCAGCCGGGGGACGGAGGCTCAGCCCGCCGTACTCTCCCGGACGACCAGGCGGTGCGGGACGACGATCTCGGCGGGCTGGGGGGCCGCGCCGTTGATCGACTGGAGCAGGACGCCGACCGCGCGGCGGGCGATCTCCGCCTTGTCCGGGGCCACCGTGGTCAGGCTCGGGGTGCTGTACTGGCCCTCCTCGATGTCGTCGATGCCGACCACCGCGATGTCGTCGGGGATGCGGCGTCCGGCCCTGGTCAGGGCGCGCATGGCGCCCAGGGCGAGCAGGTCGTTGTAGCAGAGCACGGCGTCGGGCGGGTCGGGCAGGGCCAGCAACCGCTCCATCGCCTCGGCACCGAGCCGCCGGTGGAAGCGCGGGGTGGGCACGACCAGCCGGTCGTCCACGTCCAGGCCCCGGCGGGCGTGCGCCTGGCGGTAGCCGATGGTGCGCAGCTGGGCGGTCTCGCCGGTCGCGTACGGCTGGTCGCCGATGGCGGCGACGCGGCGGCGGCCCAGGGCGAGCAGGTGTTCGGTGGCCTCGCGGGCGGCGGCGACGTTGTCGATGGCGACGTGGTGGAAGCTGCCGTTGAAGATGTGCTCGCCGAGTAAGACGACGGGCACCCGGTTGCCGCGGCCGCGCAGCTCGTCGGCGGAGATGGCCAGCGGGCTGAGCAGCAGCCCGTCGAACATGGTGGCCCGCGAGTCGCGGCCGAGCAGCTCACGCTCGCGTTCGAGGTCGCCGTCGGTCTGGTCGACCATGACCACGTAGCCGTGCGCGCGGGCCGCGGTGATCACCTCGCGGACCAGCTCGGCGAAGTAGGGCACGTCCAGCTCGGGCACCGCCAGGGCGATCATGCCGGTACGGCCCTGCTTGAGGTTGCGGGCGATGAGGTTGGGACGGTAGTCCAGCTCGTCGAGGGCGGCCTGCACGCGGACCCGCAGCTCGTCGGAGACGGGCGCGTAGCCGTTGACCACGTTGGACACCGTGCGGATCGAGACGTTGGCCCGCTTGGCGACGTCACGCAGCGTTGGTCCTGGCATGTCCCTCCTTGTCCGTCGGTCGGATCCTAGCTCACTCTTGCATCGTTGCAGAGGAGTATGCATGATGTCTGCATCGTTGCAGAGCCCTCACGTGGGCCTCGCCGGAGGAGTTGGAAATGTCTGCACCCACTTTGGGCCGCCGTGGCTTCCTCAAGGGAGTGCTCGGCGCCGCCGCGGGGGCCTCGCTGGCGGCCTGCGCCCCCGGCGGCGGCACGAGCGCGGCGCCGAGCAAGCTGGCCGCGCCGTCCGCCTCGGCCTCCGCCAAGGGGACGATCACGATCTGGAACCGGTCCGGCGACCTGTTCAAGGTGTTCGACGCGGCGATCGCCAAGTTCCGCGCCGCCTACCCCGGCGTCACGGTGAACCACCAGGCCGTGGACATCGACGCCAAGCTGGCCAACACGCTGATCAGCGGCACCGACGTGCCCGACGGCAGCTTCTGGGACGACGCCAAGATCGGCAGCCAGGCCGAGCACCTGTACGACCTGACCGACCTGATCGCCCCGCACCGCGACAAGGTGGCCCCGTACAAGCTGTCGGTCAACACGGTCGGCGGCAAGATCTTCGGCGTGCCGTGGGACCTGGACCCCGGCCTGCTCTGGTACCGCGAGGACATCCTCCAGGACACCGGCGTCGACCCGGCCGCCATCGCCACCTACGACGACCTGCTCAGCGCCGCCAGGACCGTCCAGGAGAAGAACCCCAGGACCAAGCCGATCCACCTGGACAAGAACCCGTTCCTCGGCCAGCTCTGGCTGGAGATGATGGCCAACCAGCAGGGCACGAGCCTGACCGACGCGCAGGGCAAGCTGCGGCTGGACTCGCCCGAGTACCGGCGCGTCCTCGGCTGGGTGCGGGAGGTCGTCAAGGGCGGCCTGGCCACGCACGCCCCCTACCTGGAGCCGGCCGACATCAACACCCTCGACGGCGGCCAGCAGGTGTTCGTGCCGTGGGCGATCTGGTGGTCGTTCGCGCCGCAGCAGCTCCTGAAGGCGACGAAGGGCAAGTGGCGGGCCATGCCGCTGCCGGCGTGGACGCCGGGCGGCGCGCGCAGCGGCGCGATGGGCGGCAGCAGCTTCGTCATCCCCGCCAAGGCGAAGAACCCGGAGCTGGCCTGGCTGCTGTACGAGTTCCTGTGCTTCACCGAGCCCGGCTGCACGGCGGTGTACGGCCCGAACAGCGTCTACCCCGGCGGCCTGTCCACCTCCGTGCCCGCCTGGACCCCGGCGCTGGCCGCCGACAAACCGCTGTTCAAGCCCCTGGAGGCGCTCGGCGGGCAGGACCTGTGGAAGGTCGCCGTCGAGGCCGCCGCCACCATCCCGGCCGCCGCGCCGATCCCCTGGTGGTGGGCCCAGTCGGTGGACTACCTGGGCGACAACACGCAGCGGCTGATCGAGGGGAAGATGACCCCCGACGACGTGATCGCCGACTCCGCCAAGAAGATCCAGCGCAACCTGATCGACCGCTCCTGATGAGGTCCGCGCGGCTGTCGCCGTACCTGTTCATCGCCCCGTTCTTCGCCGTCTTCGCCGCCTTCGGGGTGTATCCCCTGCTGTACGCGCTCCAGCTCAGCCTCACCCGCTGGCGCGGCGCCGGGGAGGCCCACTGGGTCGGCCTGGGCAACTACCTGTACCTGCTGACCAGCCCGGACTTCTGGGCCTCGCTCGGCAACAGCGCGGTCATGTGGCTGCTGATCGTGCCGGTCCAGGTCGTGGCCGGGCTGGGCGCGGCGGTGCTGCTGGCCAACGCGAAGCTGCGGCTGCGCGGGCTGTTCCGGGTGGCGTTCATCGCGCCGTTCGTGACCCCGCTGGTGGCGATGGCGCAGGTGTGGATCGTGGTCTTCGACCAGGACTACGGGCTGGTCAACCACGTGCTCGGCCTGTTCGGGCTGCCGGCGGTGGGCTGGCTGACCTCCACCGTGTGGGCCAAGCCGACGCTGGCGCTGCTGTTCCTGTGGAAGACCACCGGGTTCGCGATCATCATCCTGCTGGCCGGGCTGCAGGCGGTGCCGGGCGGCGTGTACGAGGCCGCCTCGATCGACGGGGCGTCGCGGTGGCGGCAGTTCTGGTCGCTGACCGTGCCGCTCGTGCGGCGGAGCACGGCCTTCCTGGTGGTCGTGCAGACGCTGGCGGTCTTCCAGATGTTCGCCGAGCCGTTCGTGGTCACCGACGGCGGCCCGTACGGCTCGACCACCACCGCCGGGCTCTACCTGTACGACCACATCACCGCCTCCGACCTGGGCACCGGCGCCGCGAACTCCTTCCTGCTGGTGCTGCTGGTGTTCGGCCTGTCGCTGGGCGCGGTGCGGCTGCTGCGCCCCAAGGACGGAGCCTCATGAGGCACACCAGGCCGAACGCCGCCCACTACGTGGTGCTGGCGGTGCTGGCCGTCGCGTTCCTGTACCCGATCTGGTGGGCGATCAGCTCCTCGTTCAAGCCCGCCGCCGACATCATCGCCGACCCGCTGGCACTGGGCGGGCCGACGCTGGACAACTACCGGGCGATGTTCGCCGACGTGCCGATCGGCACCGGGTTCGCCAACACGGCGCTGGTGCTGGCGGTCAAGGGCGCGATGACGATGATCTTCTGCCCGCTGGCCGGGCACGCCTTCGCCAAATACACCTTCCCCGGCAAGAACGCCCTGTTCGGGGTGGTGCTGCTGACGCTGATGCTGCCCACGCTGGTGCTCATCATCCCGCTGCTGCTGGAGATGAGCGCGCTGGGCTGGGTGAACACCTACCAGGCGCTGATCCTGCCGGGCAGCGTGGACGCGTTCAGCATCTTCTGGATGCGGCAGGTCATCGCCGCCATCCCGGACGAGCTGATCGACGCCGGGCGGGTGGACGGCGCGAGCGAGCTGGGCGTCTTCACCCGGGTCGTGCTGCCGGTGATCCGGCCCGGCCTGGCCGCCCTGGCCGTGCTGACCACCATGAACGTCTACAACGACTTCGTCTGGCCGGTCGTCGCCGTCAACGACACCGCGCACCAGACCCTCCAGGTGGTGCTGTCCACGCTGGCGCAGAACGTCACCGGCAACCGCGTCGGCGCCGACTTCGCCACCGTGTGGGGCGAGCTGCTGGCCGCCGGCAGCATCGCCATGCTGCCGCTGCTGGTGATCTTCGTCCTGCTGCAGCGCCACTTCATCAGCGGCATCCTCGCCGGCAGCGTCAAGGGCTGACCGGACCTCTTCCATGAGCGGAACCTTCCATGATCGGAGCAGCATGACGCCCCGTGCCGAACAGCCCCGTGCCGAACAGCCCCGTGCCGAATATCCCCGTGCCGAATATCCCCGGCCCCACTTCGACCGGTCGCACTCCTGGGCCAGCCTGAACGGCGACTGGGACTTCCGGGCGGACGACGGCCGGGACTGGGACCGGACCATCACCGTGCCGTTCGCCTGGGAGACCCCGGCGTCCGGCGTCGAGGCCCACTGGCTGCCGCTCGCCTGGTACCGCCGCCGCTTCACCGTCCCGGCCGGGTGGGCCGGGCAGCGGGTGGTGCTGCACTTCGGCGCCGTGCACCACGAGGCCACCGTCTGGGTGAACGGCACCGAGGTGGCCCGGCACACCGGCGGTTACACGCCGTTCGAGGCCGACGTCACCGGCGCGCTGGGCGACGGCGAGCAGGAGGTGCTGGTACGGGTCGCCGCGCCGGCCGACAAGCGGGAGCTGGCGCACGGCAAGCAGCGCAGCGTGCCGCGCGACGACTTCGACGGCGTCTGCTTCACCCCGTCGTCGGGGATCTGGCAGAGCGTCTGGCTGGAGGCGCGGCCCGCCACGCACCTGGCCTCGCTCAGGCTGCGCCCGGCCGGGGACCTGGACGCCATCACGGTCGAAGCCCGCGTGACGGAGACGTCAGGGTCCTCGGAGGCGACCCTGCCCACGACCCTGCGGCTGACCCTGCGCGAGACGGGCGCGTCCGTCGAGGCGCAGGTCGTGGACGGGGTGGCGCGGGCCGTGCTGCCCGTCGCCGAGCCGCGCCTGTGGTCGCCGGAGGACCCGCACCTGTACCACGTGGACGCCGAGCTGACCTCGCCGAGCGGCGTGGACCGGGTCACGGCGTACACCGGGCTGCGCCGGATCGAGGCCGCCGGCGAGGACCTGTACCTCAACGGCCGCCGCCTGTTCGTGCGCGGCGTGCTCGACCAGGGCTACTGGCCGCGCACCGGCATCACCGCGCCCAGCGACGCCGCGCTGGTCCGTGACCTGGAGCTGGCCGCGGCGGCGGGCTACAACCTGGTGCGCAAGCACCTCAAGCTGGAGGATCCGCGCTTCGTCCACCACGCCGACCGGCTCGGCATGCTGGTGTGGGCCGAGCCCGCCGCCACCGGCCGGTTCTCGGCCGCGTCGGTGGCCGCGTTCGAGGCGCAGATCGCGCCCATGGTCGAGCGGGACGGCAACTCCCCCGCGATCGTCATCTGGGGCCTGTACAACGAGGAGTGGGGCCTGGACTGGGACATTCCCGGCGACCCGGCCAAGCAGGAGGCGGCGGCGCGGGCGTACGACCTGCTCAAGGCCCTGGACCCGTCGCGGCCCGCCGTGGAGAACTCCGGCTGGGCGCACGTCCGCACGGACCTGCTCGACTGGCACCACTACGACGAGTCCGCCGCGACGTGGGGCAGGACGGTCGCCGCGCTGATGAACGGCGACCAGGACGACTTCCCCGTCCGGCTCGGCCCTGACCATGTGGTCCGCAAGGCGCTGGCGGGCTCGCCGTCGCAGCCGCTGCGCGGCCTGCCGAACCTGAACAGCGAGTACGGCGGCGGCTTCACCTGCGTCGAGCGGGCCTGGCACCTGCGCTGGCAGACCCAGGAGCTGCGCCGCCACGACCGGCTGGCCGGCTACGTCTACACCGAGCTGTACGACATCGAGCACGAGTCGGCCGGGCTGCTGGACTTCGAGCGCCGCGCCAAGGACCTGGCCGGGGTGGACCCGGCCGACGTGAACGCCGTCACCACGCTCGTCCTCGACGTCGTGCCCGTCGCGCCCGGCCGTGACCTGCTCAGCGAGAGCGGGCAGGTCACCGTCACCGTCCGGGTCTCGCACCACGGGACGGAGCCGGTCGGCGGCCGGCTGCGCACCGCCTGGACGCCCGTCCTCGGCGCCGCTCCCCCGCTCCTGGAGGGGGACGGGCCGCGGGCCGAGGCGAAGCCGTTCCTGCTCAGCGCGCCCGCCGAGGTCCACGCCCGCCTGCCCGAGGGCTGGACCAGCGGCCGGCTGCACCTTGCCCTCGTCGCGGAGGACGGCGCCGTCCTGGCCCGCTCCGCCGTGGACGTGGACACCCACACGGCCCCGGTCATCGGGGACGACCCGCACATCTGACGACAGGAGAGACCGTGCCCATCGCACCCCCCAACCGCCTGTTACCGCTGCTCTCGGCGATCGTGCTGATCGCCGCGTACCTGGTCGCCCTGGCCGGTCCCGCCTCGGCGGCCCCGCCCGGG
>NZ_JAHKRL010000354.1 GCF_019396405.1 Nonomuraea rhizosphaerae
CGATCACCGCGCCGACCCCGGGCGCGGTGGGCGCCCCGGTCGCCGGCGGCCGCTCGCGCACCGCCACCGGCACCGCCTCGCCGCCATGCCCGTGGTGGTGGGTCATCGGGTCACCTCCAGTCGTACGGCGGGAGCGTACTGGCAGCGCCCGAACCACATCACCTTGGCCAGCGCCCACGAGTGCCCCGCGACCACGTCGTAAGGCACCTCGACGGGGAACGCCACGTCCACCGTCCCACCCGCCTCCACCGAGAACCCCTGGACGACCGAGGGCAGCAGCTCCCAGGAGCCCCATGGGGCCGCGAGCTGGGCCTCGCCGTGGATCTCGTCGGCGGTGGTGTTCGTGAGGCGTACCACGAGGGACGTGCGGTCGCCGGGACGGAGGGACAGCGACCCGGCGGGCGTGGCGACCGCGAGGCCGGTGGGGCGGCCCTCCGACGCCTGGGTGCCGCTGATCGCGTCCCGCATCGCGGGGACGTCGCCCGGGACCGGCAGCTCGGGCAGGTCGCCCAGCGCGACGGTGGTGACGTCCTCCACGACCTGGCCGCCCACCGACGTGCGGGCCGAGACGAAGTGCAGGCCCTGGCCGGAGCCGGGGGTGACGGTGACGGGGAAGCGCAGGTGGCCGCCGGGTTCGAGGCGGAAGACCCGTTGTGCCGGGCTCGCGCTCCACCCGTCCGGCACGCGTACGTCCACCACGCCCTCGTGCGCGGAGTCGACGAGGTGCGAGGAGACCACGACCTCCACCTCGAACGGATCGGCGGACGTGACGAGCCCCGGGCCGACGGCGACCGACACGGGCAGGTAGCCGAGCGGCGCGGGCCCCTTGTTGTGCAGCCAGTAGCGGCTGTAGACGGGCTGGGCCTGCTCGACCGTGGCCCCCAGCTCGGAGCCTCCGGAGCCCCCAGAGGCCCCGGAGTCTCCAGCGGCCCCGGAGACGAGGTAGGTGGCGACCTCGGCCCCGGCCAGTTCGAGCGCGTCCGCCGACAGGCCGGGGTCCGGTGTCCCCGGCCGTTCCAGCAGGTCCGACTGTACGAGCCCGCCCAGGTCCAGCACCGGTGACTCGACCGAGGCCGTGGACCCCAGCCCGGTCGCCTCCACCAGCCGCAGCGTGACGCCCTCGCCACCGCCGCCGGCCAGCCCGTGGGCGTGCGGGTTCCCGGTCGCCTTGAGCGTGCCCAGCAGCACGTCCCGCTCGGGCGAGACCTTCAGCAGCGAGTACGTCTCAGGAAGATCGCCGGAAGCGGCGCCCGCGACCCGCCCCAGCAGCGGCGTGACGAACTCCTGCCCGGCCGCCGGCAGCCGCAGCTCCCGCCAGTCCCCCTCCCCGCCCACCAGCGCGTACGAGAACTCATGCGTCCAGTGCTGCAACTGGAACCCCGACCCGTCGGGCGAAGTGCGCCGGGGCGGGTCCAGCCACACCCCCGACGGCCACCCCGTGCACGACCGCATCAAGGACAGGTGCAACGCCCCTGACGGGTCCACCGCGAACCCCGGCAGCCCGTACGCCAGCAGCGCCACCGTACGGGAGTCCAGCGCCTCCGACCCCACCGGGCAGACGGCTGAGATCACGGCGTCGGACAGGTCGGACACCAGCGCGTCCACCGGCCCGGCGACGATGAGCGCGGGCAGTGCCCGCACGTCGCGCAGGTCGGCGCTGGGCTGCCACACCTCGGCCAGCGGCCGTTCGGCGGGCACCCAGACCAGCGGCGCGCCGGACTTGAGCGCGTCCAGGTAGGCGGGGTCGCTGCGGGAGAGGATCTCGGCGGCCAGCGGGTTCGTGTCGGGGCCGCCGAGGACGAGGCGCACGTCCGGCAGGTTCGAGTCGACGTCGAGCCAGCCGTACCGCGACCCTGTGGCGGTCGAGGTGGTGGCGGTCACGCCAGCGCGGGCCAGCGCCACGACGAGGGGCCGCGCCTGGGGGGCGTCCTCCAGCGAGGGCACCACGACCTCGGCGACCCCCAGGGCGCGCGAGCCCGCCGCGCCCAGGTCGACCCGGGCCGTGGCGGAGAGCCCGAACCAGGTGTTGGCCGGGTTGTCCAGCGTCCACGGGTGCTCGGCCACGTCGGCGTCCGGCTGCGCGAACCCGCGCCCGATCACCGCCCCGGCCACGTCCGAGACGGGCAGCGCGCCCTCGACGTGGGCGGGGAAGCGGACCCGCAGCAGCCGGTCGGCGCCGGTGTAGTCCAGCACGCGGGTGGTGAGGTCGACCCGGTCCGAGCCCGTCCACAGGGTGACGACCTGCTCGTACGTGATCTCGCCGACCTCACCGGTCACGACGAGCCGCTGCCCGAGCGGGCTGCGCACGGCCCTCACGGTGGCGGGGACGGCCCCGGACCCGGTCACCTGGCCGTTGGGCAGCAGATGCCACGGCCCTTCCCCCATGTCGGGATGTGTCGGGTACTCCTCGTACAGCCGCAGCTCGTTCCCCAGCCCCGACAGCAGCTCGCGCCCCGAGGCGAGGTCGAGCACGGACGACAGCCCGCCGCCCCGCGCCGGATCGGCGACGACCCGCCACCGCTCGTTGGAGATCGACTCGCCCTCCAGCGGCTCCCAGGAGTCGGCCTCGCCGGGCACGACCCGGTACGTCCGCCAGCCCGTCGACGGCACGTCGGAGGCCAGGAACACCAGCGTCCCGTCCTCGACCACGCACGGAACCCCGTCGAGCCGCTGACCGGGTTCGAGCCGCACCCGCACCAGCCCGTCGCGGGCGAACGGCAGCGTGTTGACCACCACGACGCTGTGCCCGTCGAGCGTGATCCGCCCGACCAGCCCGTCCAGCGCGCGGTCGCGGGCGCCGGCGGCCAGGTCGTGCGCCTCGCGCCAGCCGGTCAGCAGGTCGATGTAGACCTGGTCGGACTCCGAGCCGGTGATCGCGTCGTGGTGCGCGCCGTACGCGAGCTGCCGCCACACCTTGTCCAGCGCGGTGTGCGGGTACCCGCCGAGCCCCATCAGCGACGCGAACGCCGACAGCCGCTCGGCGTCCAGGGCCGCCACCTCGGCCGCACGCTGGGCCTGCTTGGTGTCGATGTAGGAGACGTCCTTGCCGGTGTAGATGGGGTTCATGTCCCGCGTCTGCGGGCTGAAAGCCGATATTTCCGTACGGACCGCGTCGAGGAAGTCCCGGGGCGTCGCGCACACGAACCGCGGCCAGACGTACCGCGACGCCCACGTCCGGTGGATGTCGGTGACCCACTTGTTCGGCGGCGTGTAGTCGGTGCCCACGGGCAGCAGGACGTGCTTGGAGGCGGCCACCGGCTTCATCGCCCGGAACAGCTCGTACGTCGCCCGCAGCGCCTCCTCCAGCGACGGCGAGGAGTCCATCCACCAGCCCGCCGAGTAGTGCGCGGGCATGTAGTGCGTCAGCACGCCGAGCCCCGACGGCGAGATCCACTCGAACTCGCTCGGGAACTGCATCACCGTGGCGTCGTTCTTGGCCTCGCGGAAGTTCTTGCTGATCGGCCCCCACTGGTGGAACGGCCCGCGCGCCCACGCGCTGCCGGTCAGCCCGGCCGCCGCCAGGTAGCCGGGGAACTGCGGGTCGTGCCCGAACACGTCGAGCTGCCACGCCGTCCGCGGATCGCCGCCCAGGATGTCGCGCTGGTAGCCGATGCCGTACACGATGTTGCGGATGGTGGTCTCGGCGCCGGTCAGGTTCGTGTTGGGCTCGTTGTACGTGCCGCCGAGCAGCTCGGCCCGGCCCTCGGCCATCAGCGCGCGCAGGTCGGCGCGGCGCTCGGGGTGGGTGTCGAAGAACGGCTTGAGATAGTCCACCTCGGCCAGCACGAACCGGTAGTCCGGGTCCCGCAGTGCCAGCTCGATGTGCGCCTCCACCAGCGCGAACGCGTTGTGCTCCCACAGCGGCCTGGTCGTCGAGTCGGTCGACAGCAGCTCCCAGGGGCTGGTGTAGGCGGCCTGGGTGTTCCACCAGACGGGGTCGTAGTGGAAGTGCGACACCATGTGCATGGTCCAGCCCGGCTCCTCGGCCGTGACCTCGACCTCCAGCGACTCCTCACCGTAGGTGACGACGCACGGCACCACCGTGCCCGGCGGCACCGTGACGTCCAGGGGAACCTCGACGACCGTGGCGTCCGCGGGCACGCTGACCGGCTCGGCGCGGGACACCCCGGCCCCGCGCACGTCGAGCGGGAGCTCCTGCCCGCCCGGCTCGACAGTGACCCTGAGCACCTGGTACGGCCGCTCCCGCGTTCCGACGAACAAATCGGTCGACTCCGCTGACAGCAGGCGAGCAGGCAAGATGACTCCTTGGGGGCGATATTGGGCGGCGACGTCACACTATGACGTTCAGAAGTCCATGACAACGATGTCATCAACGGTCTCCCTCAACTCGT
Source organism: Nonomuraea rhizosphaerae (assembly GCF_019396405.1). GTDB lineage: Bacteria > Actinomycetota > Actinomycetes > Streptosporangiales > Streptosporangiaceae > Nonomuraea > Nonomuraea rhizosphaerae. The sequence continues at coordinate 4,353 of NZ_JAHKRL010000354.1, forward strand.
GAAAGGATTGCGCATCATGAGCGCAGAGAGACTCGACGGCAAGGCCACCGCCGCCCGCATCAAGGCAGACCTCGCGACCCGGGTGACCGCGCTCAAGCAGCGCGGCATCAGCCCTGGCCTCGGCACCGTCCTGGTCGGCGAAGACCCCGGCAGCCAGATCTACGTGGCCGGCAAGCACCGCGACTGTGCCGAGGTCGGCATCGCCTCTCTCCGCGTCGACCTGCCCGACACCGCCACGCAGGCCGAGGTCGAGGCCGCCATCGACGAGCTCAACGCCGCGCCCGAGTGCACCGGCTACATCGTCCAGCTCCCGCTGCCCCGCCACCTCGACACGATGGCGCTGCTGGAGCGCATGGACCCGGCCAAGGACGCCGACGGCCTGCACCCGGTCAACCTGGGCCGCCTGGTCCACATGGTCGAGGCCCCGCTGCCCTGCACGCCGCACGGGATCGTGCTGCTGCTGCAGGAGTACGGTGTGCCGATCAAGGGCGCCGAGGTGGCCGTGGTGGGCCGCGGCATCACGGTGGGCCGCTCGCTCGGCCTGCTGCTGACCCGCCGCAGCGAGAACGCCACGGTGACGCTCTGCCACACCGGCACACAAGACCTGGCCGCCCACGTCCGCCGCGCCGACATCGTCGTGGCCGCCGCCGGCGTGCCGGGGCTGATCACCCGCGACATGATCAAGCCGGGCGCCGCCGTGCTCGACGTGGGCGTCTCGCGCGTGGACGGCAAGATCGCCGGTGACGTGGCCGCGGACGTGGCCGAGGTCGCGGGCTTCCTGACCCCCAACCCGGGCGGCGTCGGCCCGATGACCCGCGCCCTGCTGCTGTCCAACGTGGTGGAGGCGGCCGAGAAGGCCTGAGCCTTCCAGCCGTGGAAACGGGCCCTACGGCTGGAAGTCCGGATCCACCGCCACCTCGACGTCGAGCAGCAGCGGCTCCTCCCGGCCGGCCAGCCCCGGCACCACCTCGTCCAGCACCGCCAGCAGCTCCTCCGTGGTCGTCACCCGCCGCGACTCGCACCCCAGCGACCGCGCCATCCCGCCCACGCTGACCTCGGTGAACGCGGGCCACGGCGCCTTGCCGCCCGCCTTGTCGGCCAGCCGGTCCATCACGGCGTACCGGCTGTTGGCCAGCACCACGAACAACGCCCCCACCCGGTAGTGCGCGGCGCTCCACAGCGCGTGCACCCCGTACAGGGCCGAGCCGTCCCCGAGCACCGCCACCACCGGCCGGGACGGCAGCGCCATGCGCAGCCCGACGGCCGCGGGCAGCCCGAACCCGAGCCCGCCCATGGCCGCCGAGACGAACCCGAGCGGGTCGCGGGCGGGCATCAACCGGTGCAGGTCCGGCCGCGAGGACGGCGTCTCCTCCACGAGCACCACGTCCCGGGGCAGCCGCCCGGCCAGCTCGTGCAGGACGTGCGCGGCCCGCAGCCGCTCCCCGCGCGGGGGCAGCTCCGGCACGCCCTTCGCCGGACGTACCGGGACTATCCGGGGCGCGACCAGCGCGGCCAGGCGGGCGCAGACGACCGGGGGCGGCGCCAGGTAGGCCAGGTCGGCGGGGCTGCGATGGGCCTCGGCCGGGTCGTCGGTGACCAGCGCGACCGTGGTCCCCGGCTCGACCAGCGGGCCGGGCACGAACGGGTACTGCCGGAAGACCGGAGCCCCGACGGCCAGCACCACGTCGTGCTCGGCCAGCGCGGCGCGCAGACGGACGCGGTCGGCGGGCAGCACCCCGGCGTACTGCGGATGGTCCTGCGGGAACCCGGCCATCGCGCCGAACGACTCCTGCCAGACCGGGCAGCCCAGCCGCTCGGCCAGCGTCACCAGCGAGCCCCACCCCTCGGGGCCGCGCGCGGCCTCCAGGGACCCCACCGCCCCCGCGCCGGTCACGATCACGGGTGAGCGTGCCCCCGACAGCAGCTCGGCCAGCGGGAGCAGCGCCTCGTCCGGCACGCCGGCGGGCCGCAGCAGCCGGGCCGGCGCCGCGATCGTCTCGCCCTCGTACGGCGCCGCCCAGTCGTCCATCGGCACCACGACCAGCGCGGGCCCCCGGAGCGTGGCGGCCTCGTGACAGGCCCGCGCGATGGCTCCCGGCACGTCCTGCGCCCGCGCGGGCTCGTCGAAGCGCACCGGGTAGTCCCCGGCCAGCCCCGCCAGCTTCCCGGTCAGGAACGGCTCCAGCGCCAGGTGCCGCCGGTCCTGCTGCCCGACCACGATCACCAGCGGCACCCGGTTGACCCGCGCGGTGGCGATGGCGGCGACCGCGTTGCCGAGCCCGGCGGTGGTGTGCAGGATGACCAGCGCGGGCGCCCCGCGGCCGAGCGCGAACCCGGTGGCCGCGCCGACCACCGACCCCTCGTGCAGCCCCAGCACGAACCGCAGGTCGTCAGGCAGCCCGGTGAGCAGCGACACCTCGGTCGAGCCCGGGTTGCAGAAGATCGTGGTCAGCCCGAAGCGCCTGAGCACGTCGAAGGCGGCCTCGCGGACGGTGCTCACCGGGCCTCCCTGGCGCGCTGGATCTGCTCGTAGATGTGCCCGCGCAGCTCGCCGAAGCGGGGCAGCGACCGCGTGGTGAGCTGGTCGCGCTCGGCGGGCAGGTCCACCTTCAGGTCCTCCATGATCACCGTGGGCGAGGAGGACAGGACGATCACCCGCTGCCCCAGGTAGACGGCCTCGTCGATGTCGTGCGTGACGAACAGCGTGGTCACCCCCAGGTCCCGCCACAGCCGCAGGATCAGGTCCTCCAGGTCCGCCCTGGTCTGCGCGTCCACGGCCGCGAACGGCTCGTCCATCAGCAGCACCTGCGGCTCGTACGCCACGGCTCTGGCGATGGCCACCCGCTGCTGCATGCCGCCCGACAGCTGCCAGGGATGGGCGTCCGCGGCGTCGCCGAGCCCGACCGCCTCCAGCGAGTCGGCGACCAGCTCGGCACGGCGCGATGGGGGCACCCGTTTCTCCTTGAGCGGCAGCTCGACGTTCTGGCGCACGGTCATCCACGGGAACAGGCTGCGGCCGTACTCCTGGAAGACCACGGCCATGCGCGGCGGCGGCCCGGTCACCGGCGAGCCCGCCAGCCGCACCTCGCCGCCGCTCACCGGCAGCAGCCCGGCGATGGAGCGCAGCAACGTGGTCTTGCCGCAGCCCGAAGGCCCGACCACGCACACCAGCTCACCCTCGCCGACGCTGAACGTCAGCGAGCGGATGGCCTCGACGACGCGGTTCGGGCTCTCGTAGACCTTGCGCAGCTCGGATATCTCAAGCACGGGCGGCTCCACTGCCGTAGTACCAGGAAAGTACCCGCCGTTCCAGGAGGCGGAAGAGGAAGGACAGCGCCAGCCCGATCAGCCCCAGCAACAGGATGCCGCTCCACATCTCGGCGATCTGGAACTGCCGCTGGAACAGCACGATCGTGAACCCGAGCCCGCTGGAGCTGGCGAACATCTCGCTGATCACCATGAGGATGATCCCGATGGACAGCGCCTGCCGCAGCCCGGCCATGATCTGCGGGCTGGCGCCGCGCAGCACGAAGCGGCGCAGCCGGGAGCCGCCGCGCACGCCGTACATGCGGCAGGTGTCGGCGAGGACCTCGTCCAGCGCGCGGACGCCCTCCACGGTGTTGAGTAAAATCGGCCAGACGCAGCCCGAGACGATGACCAGCACCTTCATCGGCGTGTCGATCCCGGCCAGCAGCATGAGCAGCGGCACCAGCACGGGCGGCGGGATGGCCCGGAAGAACTCCAGCACCGGCTCCAGCGTCGCGCGCAGCCGCGGCGACAGCCCGACGAGCACGCCGAGGCCGACGCCCAGCAGGGTCGCGGCCACGTACCCCAGCAGCAGGCGGCCCAGGCTGGGCAGCACGTCCTCGAACGCCCGCGCCGAGACCCAGGTGTCCCAGAACGCGCGCACGACCTTCAACGGGTCCGGCAGATAGAACGAGCCGCCGCTGACCAGCCACCAGACGAGCACGAGCAGCACCGGCAGCCCGAACCACGTGACCGCCCTCCTGAGCGCCCTCACGTCGTGGCCTCCGATCGCACCGACGGATGCCACGACAGCACCCGGCGCTCCAGGAACCGCACGGCGACGTTGACCCCGATCCCGACCAGGCCGGCCAGCACGATGAGCGCGTACACGGCCGGCACCGCGCCGCTGCTCTGCGCCACCTGGATCTCCGCGCCGAGCCCCGGGCTGCCGATCACCAGCTCCGCGGTGACCGCCAGGATGAACGCCACCGCCGCCGCCAGCCGCAGCCCGGTCATGACGTACGGGAGCGCGGTCGGCCAGATCAGGTGCCTGACCCGCGACCACGAGCCCAGCCCGTACGACCTGGCGGTGTCGTAGGCGACGGAGTCCACGGCCGCCACGCCGTACAGGACCTGGATGAGCACCTGCCAGAACGAGGCGTAGACCACCAGCAGCAGCGTCGAGCTGAGCGAGGGCCCGTACAGCAGCGTGGCCAGCGGCACCAGCGCGACCGACGGGATCGGCCGCAGGAACTCGATCGTGGAGGTGGTGGCGGCCCGCAGCCCGGGGACGATCCCGATGACCACGCCGATCGCCACCGCCAGGAAGAACGCGATGGCCAGCCCCAGCGCCCAGCCGATCAGCGTCTCACCGAGCGCGATCCACAGCCCGGCCGTCGCCAGCTCGCGGGCCAGCGTGGCCAGGATCGTCGTCGCGGGCGGCAGGTACCGCTCGTCGACCAGGCCGAGCCGCGGCACCGCCTCGACCAGCGCCAGCAGCCCGGCCAGCCCGGCGAGCCCGTACAGCAGCCGCCGGCGCGCGCCGAAAGGGGTCCGGCTCACTGCACCAGCGCCGAGACGTCGACCTTGTCCTTGAGGATGCCGTCGGCCTGGGCGAGGTCGGCGATGGTCTGCACGGACTGCTTGTTGACCTCGGCGGGCCACTTGGGCAGGTACATCTTCGCGATCACCTCAGGTGCGATCTTCGTGTACGTCTTGAGGATCTCCCTGACCTCGTCGGGGTGGCCGTCGGCGTACTCCAGGGACTTGCGGATCGCGGTGGTGAACCGCTTGGTGAGGTCCGCGTCGGTCTTGCCGGTGGTGAAGTACATGGCCACGGTCAGGTTGGGAGCGGCGTCGGCGAAGTTCCACGCCACGGGGCGGGCGCCCTGGCTGATGGCCTGGCTGACGAACGGCTCGACCACCCAGATGGCGTCCACGCGCCCGGCGTCCAGCGCGGCGGGGGCGTCGGGGAAGGGCATCTCGATGAACTCGATCTTCGACGGGTCGCCGCCGGCCTTGCGGACCGAGGCCCGCACCGTGGTGTCGCCGATGTTCTTGAGCTGGTTGACCGAGATCTTCTTGCCCGTCAGCTCCGCGGCGGCCTTGATCGGGCTGTCCTTCTTGACCAGCACCGCGCTGAAGTCCTTGCCCTGCTCGCTGGTGGAGGAGACGCCGTTGGAGACCACCTTGACGTCGAGGCCCTGCTGCTTGGCGGTCAGCAGCGAGGTGGTGTTGGCGAAGGCGAACTGGAACTGACCGCTGACCGCGCCCGAGATGGCCGCCGCGCCGCCCTGGACGGGCGTGATGGTCAGGTCGATGTTCTGCTCGTCGAAGAAGCCCTTGGACTTGCCGAGGTGGATCGGCGCGGTGTCGACGATGGCGATCACGCCCGCGTTGACCTTGGTTTTTCCCTGGCTGTCGGTGGCCGTCGGGGGGGAGCCGCCGCACGCGGCAGTGAGGAGGACGGCTGACAGGACCACGATAGCGCGACGCACGTTTTCTCCTGATTGTTCGCACTGCGCACAGGTATTCTCTGACCGAACTTCCCCGTATCGTGGAAACTACGCCCTTGTCCGTCTAGGTTCAAGGATCGTGATGGTCGATCACGTGCAATCGCTGGCCCGCGGTCTCGCGGTCATCCGGGCGTTCAGCGCCACCGCCCCCGAGCTGACGTTGAGCGAGGTCGCCAGGGCGACCGACCTGAGCAGGGCGGCGGCCAGGCGCTTCCTGATCACGCTCACCGACCTCGGCTACGTGCGCACGGAGGGCAGGCTGTTCTCGCTCACGCCCAGGGTCCTGGAGCTGGGCTACGCCTACCTGTCCAGCCTCTCGCTGCCCGAGGTCGCCGACCCGCACCTCGAACGGCTGGCCGCCGAGGTGCACGAGTCGGCGTCCGTGGCGGTGCTCGACGGCCAGGAGGTCGTGTACGTGGCGCGGGTCGCCACGGCCAGGATCATGCGGGTGACGATCAACATCGGCACGCGCTTCCCCGCGTACTGCACGTCCATGGGCCGGGTGCTGCTGGCCGCGCTGCCGCCGGAACGGCTCGACGCCTACCTGGAGGCCGCCGACCTGCGCGGACTCACCGCCAGCACGATCACCGAGCCGGACGCGCTGCGCGCCGAGCTGGAGCAGGTGCGCGAGCACGGCTGGGCGATGGTGGACCAGGAGCTGGAGGAGGGGCTGCGGTCGATCGCGGCGCCGATCCGCGACCGCTCGGGGCAGGCGGTGGCGGCGGTCAACGTCTCGACCCACGCCAGCCGGACGACGTTGCAGCGGGTACGCGACGACCTGCTGCCCCCGCTCCAGGCCACGGCCGCCCGCATCGAGGCCGACCTGGCCACGCTGTCAGTGGCCCGCGCGTAACCCCCGGGACGCTCACCGCTCCCGGACGATCACCGCCACCCCGGGACGCTCACCGCCCCCGGGACGATCACCGCCCCCGGGACGATCACCGCCGCCGGTAGCGATCGGTGGCCTCCCTGGTGGCCCGGATCGCCGCGTCAGCCCTGTCGTACGTCCGCTGCGCCAGCCCCACGAAGATGCAGTCCACGATCAGCAACTGGCTGATCCTGCTGGCCAGTGCCCCCGGCCGGAACGCCGTCTCGCGCCCCGCCGACACCAGCGTGTGATCGGCCAGCCCGGCCAGCGTCGAGCGCGGGTTGTTGGTGATCGCGACCACCAGCGCCCCCGCCTCGCCGGCCGTGCGCGCCGGGTCGAGCACGTCGGGCGTCTCGCCGCTGGTGCTGATCGCCACGGCCACGTCACCCGCCTTGAGCAGGGCGGCGCTGGTCAGCGCCAGGTGCGCGTCGCTGAACGGGTGGCTGGACAGCCCGATCCGCAGCAGCTTCTGCGACATGTCGGCCGCCACCAGCCCGGAGGCTGCCACGCCGTAGACGTCCACCCGCCGCGCGTCGGCGATGGCCGTGACGATCTCGCCGAGCTGCTCGGGGTCGAGCTGGGCCGCCGTGTCGGCCAGCGCCTCGGACTCGGCCCGCGCCACCTTGGCGATCACGTCGGTGAGCGGGTCGTCGGGGCCCAGGTCGCCGGGGACGAGGCGCTCCGGCTCCTTGGCCACGGCCGCGGCCAGGGCGAAGCGCATCTGCGAGTACCCGGCGAACCCCAGCGCCCTGGCGGTGCGCACGATCGTCGCCTCGCTCGTCCCCGACACCGAGCTGAACTCGGTGATCGTGCTGCGCACGACCATGCCGGGGTCGTCGAGGATGATGCGGGCGATCGCCTGCGCCGCGGGCGTCAGCGACGGGAGCACCGCCCGTACGGCGGCGACCGGGTTGGACTGGTCGTTCATCCGCTCATCCACCCGGCCGGCCTGTGGCCAGCCATTCCGCCGCGGCCTGCGCGGACACGCGGGAGATGCCGTGCGTGACCAGGTGCGCGGCGCCGGCGGGCGGGGCGGGGATGCCGGTGTCCACGACGGCCACGTCCGGCCGCCTCCGTACGGCCTCGGCCACCGTGTCGCGCACCCACGCGTGCCGGGCGGCGTCGTGCACCACGAGCACGACCGGCCGCGTGTCGAACGGCGGCAGCTCGCCCTCGGGCTCCATCTGGACGCGCTCGGTGCCCGGGAGCAGCGCGGTGAGCGCCGCGGTGATGCCGGTCACCGTCGAGGGGTCCACGGCCTTGTTGAAGCGCGTGTTCACCTCGACGACCAGCGGCGCGCCGGTCAGCGTGGCGCTCCCGGTGACGGTGAGCGCGGCTCTGGCCGCCTCCAGGCCGACATTCTCGTCGAGGTCGGCCCTGGCCTTCTCGCGCAGGGCCGACTGCTGGGCGTACCAGGAGGAAAGGGTCAGGACTCGTCCGGCAGCCTCGGCCAGGCGCTCCTCGGGGAGCGTCCCCGAGCGGACGGCGGCCACGATGGCGTCCCGGATCTCGTGGAGGCTGCGCTCCGTCGAGAGTCCCACGCAGATCGCGTCCACGCCCGCGTTCAGGGCGCGCACGGCGAGCTCGCCGGGGGCGAACATCGTGGCCACCGCCTGCATCTCGATCGCGTCGGTGACCAGCATCCCGTCAAAGCCGAGCTCGCCCCTCAGGAGCTCGGTCATGACGGTGCGGCTGAGTGTCGCCGGCACGGAAGGATCAAGCGCGGGAATCAGCAAATGTCCGGACATGATGGAGCGGACGCCTGCTGCGATCGCCGCCCGGAACGGCGGCAGGTCGCGCTCGGCCAGCACCTCGCGCGAGGCGTCCACGGTCGGCAGCGCCAGGTGCGAGTCGGTGACCGTGTCGCCGTGACCGGGGAAGTGCTTGGCGCAGGCGGCGACCCCGGCCCCCTGGACGCCGTTGACGTACGCGACGGTGTGGCGGGCGACCAGGCCGGCCGTGGGGCCGAACGAGCGCACGCCGATCACCGGGTTGGCCGGGTTGGAGTTGACGTCGGCCGAGGGCGCGTAGTTGAGCGTGATGTCCGCCTCGGCGAGCATCCGGCCGATCTGGCGGCCCACCCGCTCGGTCAGCGCCACGTCGTCCACCACGCCCAGCGCCCGGTTGCCCGGGAAGGAACTGCCGGAGAACACCTCCAGCCGGGTGACCGCCCCGCCCTCCTCGTCGATCGCGACGACGGTGTCGGGGTTCTCGGCCCGGAAGCGCCGGACGACCTCGCCGCCCGGATTGTTGCGGGCGAACAGCACCAGGCCGCCGAGCCCCTCGCCGAGCGCGCGCAGCAGCCAGTCGGGGGCGGACTGCCCTTCGTAGCCGGGCTGGAGCACTGTCAGAGCAAGTCGGTACAGGTCACGGCTCATGCGGCGAAATCCTTCATGGTTGTTGTATTGAAGGTAATTTTCTGTCATCGTCGCCCTCGACACAACCTTTCGCCGAGAGGTCACCCCCCATGCCGAGCAGAAGGACGGTGCTGAAGGGCCTCGCCCTCGCCGCCGCCGCGTCCGCCATACCCTTGCCGGCCTTCGCCGCCACCGATTACGTCCCCCCGCTGCGCCAGATGCGCGGGATGTGGATCGCCTCCGTGGTCAACATCAACTGGCCGTCCAGGCCGGGACTGAGCGTCGAGCAGCAGAAGGCCGAATACCTCGCCTGGCTGGACGTGGCCACGCAGCGCAGGCTGAACTCCGTCTTCGTGCAGATCAGGCCGACCGCCGACGCGTTCTGGCCGTCGCCGTTCGAGCCGTGGTCGCACTGGCTGACCGGCGCCCAGGGGCAGGACCCCGGCTACGACCCGCTCGCCTTCATGGTCGAGGAGACGCACAAGCGCGGGCTGGCCTTCCACGCCTGGTTCAACCCGTACCGAGTCTCCATGCAGGCCGACCCGAACCAGCTGCACCCCGACCACCCCGGGCGCAAGCACCCCGACTGGATCCTGCCGTTCGGCGGAAAGCTCTACTACAACCCGGGCATGCCCGAGGTCCGCAAGTTCTGCCAGGACGCGATGATGGACGCGGTCACCCGCTACGACATCGACGGCCTGCACTTCGACGACTACTTCTACCCGGTCAACACCACGGCCTTCGACGACAGCGCCGCGTTCGCCAAGTACGGCGCGGGCTTCCCCGACCTGGCCGCCTGGCGGCGCAACAACGTGGACCTCATGGTCTCGGAGATGCAGCAGCGCGTACGCAGGGCCAAGCCGGAGATCGCCTGGGGCATCAGCCCGTCGGGCATCTGGCGCAACAAGGCCACCGACCCGCTCGGCTCGGAGACCAGCGGCGGCCAGTCGTACGACAACCTGCACGCCGACACCCGCGGCTGGGTCAAGAAGGGCTGGCTCGACTACATCGCGCCCCAGCTCTACTGGTACATCGGCCAGACCGCGGCCGACTACTCCAAGCTGGTCCCGTGGTGGTCCGACGTGGCCAAGGGCACCGGCACGCTGCTGTGGATCGGGCAGGCGGCGTACAAGGCTGGCGATCCCGCCCAGACCGCGCCGGAATGGGCGAACCCTGCCGAGCTGTCCAAGCACCTCACGCTCAACCGCGACCACCCAGAGATCGGCGGCGACATCTGGTACAACGCCAACGACGTGAAGGTGGACCGGATCGCCTCGATCAGCACCGCCGTCACCGACCACTACACCCGGCCCGCGCTCGCGCCGGTGCTGCCCAGGCTGGCCAAGGGCAGGGCGCCGCACCAGCCGGTGCTGGCGTACGCGCTGCGCAAGAACGGCGGGGTCGAGGTCCGCGCGGTGGCGACCGACCTGCGCGAGCCGTTCCAGTTCGCGATCTTCAGGTTCCCGGCCAAGGCCGGATCCGGCGCGTTCGCCGACGCCCGCAACCTGGTCGCGGTGGTGCCGGGCGACCGGCAGGTGCGCTGGACCGACCCGGACGGCAAGCGCGGCGACCACTACTACGTGATGGCCGTCGACCGCGCCAACCGGACCAGCAAGCCCAGCAACGGCTTCAGAGTCCTGTAGTTCTGTGAACATGCGGGTTCTCGGCCTCATCTCAGGGACGTCCCACGACGGCATCGACAGCGCCGTCGTGGACTGGTCGCTCGACGGCGCCGTGCTCACGGGCACGCTGATCGGGGCCGGCGAACGGCCGTACGACCCGGAGCTGAGGGCCCGCATCGTCGCCGCGCTGCCGCCCAACCGGATCGACATGGGCGAGGTGTGCGCGCTCGACACCCTCATCGGCCAGGCGTTCGCCGAGGCGGCCCTGGTCGCGCCCGCGTCCGAGCTGATCTGCTCGCACGGGCAGACGCTCTTCCACTGGGTCGAGGGCGGGCGGGTGCTCGGCACGCTCCAGCTCGGCCAGCCCGCCTGGATCGCCGAGCGCACCGGGCTGCCGGTGGTCTCGGACGTACGGGTGCGCGACGTCGCCGCGGGCGGGCAGGGCGCGCCGCTCGTGTCGTACCTGGACCTGCTGCTCATGGCGGACCTGCCGGGACGTACCGGCGCGCTGAACCTCGGCGGGATCGCGAACCTGACCGTCCGCGAGCCCGTCCTCGCCTACGACACCGGGCCCGCGGGCGCGCTGATCGACGCCGCGGCGCCGCCGTACGACAAGGACGGGGCGCTGGGCGCGGCCGGGACGGTGGACGCGGCGCTGCTCGACGCGCTGCTCACCGAGCCGTACTACAAGCAGGAACCGCCGAAGACCACCGGCAAGGAACTTTTTACCCCCGAGTACGTGAGGCTCTTCACCTCCGGGCACGCCAGAAGGACCCTGCCGCAGGCGGACCTCGTCGCCACGCTGACCGCGCTCACCGCCGAGACCGTGGCCGCCGAGATCCGGCGCCACCGCCTCGACACGGTGATCGTCTCGGGCGGCGGCGTGCGCAACCCGACCCTCATGGGCATGCTGCGCGGACGCGTGCCGCAGTCGCGGCTCGTGACCAGCGACCAACTCGGTGTGCCCGCCGACGGGAAGGAAGCGATCGCCTTCTCGTTGTTCGGCTGGCTCACCGCGCATGGGCTGCCCGCGACCGTGCCCAGTTGTACGGGCGCCTCAGGGGCGCGCGTGCTGGGCACGGTGACTCCGGGCTCCGGTGCTCTCACGCTGCCGGAACCCCTCGCCGAAGCCCCGGTCGCGATCCGAATCCTGAAGTGAACCGCGATCGGCGGCCCCCTTCAGGGTGCGTCGTTCAACGCACCTATGAAGCCCTGCGTCCAGCCGCCGTAGGCTGCTGCTGCTCAGCCGGAGTGCCCGAACGCTGCGGTGGCACCACAGGGGTCGGACGCACCAGGCCCAGCGCGACGACCTCGTTGGCCAGCCGCGTGCGCCGGTTGGTGCCCTCCGGAATCCGGAACTTCTGGTACAGCCGCAGCAAATGTTGCTTTACCGCGGCTTCGGTCACGACAAGGTCGTCAGCGATCTCACGTGCCGTCGCCGGAGCGACGAACGCTTCATCCGACAACGCCGGCCTGCAGAGCGAGGTCAGCACATCGACCTCGCGCCTGGTCAGCTCGGGCGCCGCGGCCCTACGCAGTTCGACCTCGGGGGTGAAGTCCTCGCGTGGGACTCCGCCGATGCGACCGCGCGCCGCTCCGAAGGAGACGACGTCGCCGTCGTCCAGCACCCTCCGGGCGATCGGCCTGCCGTTCACCCGTGTGCCGTTGCGGGACAGGCCCAGGTCAACGACATACAGGTAGGGTCCTCGCCTGACGAACTCGGCATGGAGTCGAGACACGCTCGGATCGGTGAGCCGGATGTCTGCACCCCGGCCTCTCCCTACCGTCGTGATCTCGGGGCGCAACGGGACCACCTCGCCAGTGTCCTCGATGCGTATGAACGGCCCCTCCACGGCAGTTCCTCCCCAGGTAGCCCGCCGTAACTATTACTACAGCTCCGGCTTACCCAAACGAGGGGATGCGGAATCGCCTTTGCCATAAGGAGAATCCAGCGTGAAATTGGTCTGGACCTCTGCGGACGGTTTTGGCAGCTCACGGGTAGACTTCGGGCGAAGATAAGCGGAGGAAACACTCATGGCGGACAAGCCCACGAAAGGCCTGGCCGATGTCGTAGCCGCGTCCACAGCGCTCAGCGACATTGACGGGAAGGCCGGTCGTCTGTTCTACCGTGGATACGACATCCACGACCTGGCCGGCCGCGCGACGTTCGAAGAGACCGCTCACCTGCTCCAGTGTGGCAAGCTCCCCAGCCGCGACGAGCTGGCGAGCTACGGCGAGGAGCTGGCGCGAGGCCGCGAGCTGGGCGCCCTGGTCTCCGCCAACATCGAGGAGATCGCCGAGAAGCAGAAACCGATGGAGGCGCTGCGCTCGTACGTCTCCCTCGCGGGCGCCGACGACCCGGACAAGGACTCCATCGAGCCGGACGCGAACCACCGCAAGGCCGCCCGCCTGACCGCGCAGCAGCCGCTGCTCGTGGCCCGATACCACGCGGCCCGCACCGGCGCCCAGGCCCCCGAGCCGGACCCCGAGCTGAGCATCGCCGGCAACTTCCTGCTGCAGGTCACCGGGCACCGCCCCGACCGGCGCGAGGTCGAGATCTTCGACACCTGCCTGGTCCTGCACGCCGACCACACCATGAACGCCTCGACGTTCGCCGCCCGGGTGTGCGCCGCGACCCTGTCGGACATGCACTCGGCCATCGTCGCCGCCATCGGCACGCTCAAGGGCCCGCTGCACGGCGGCGCGAACGAGCAGGTCATGAAGCTGCTGGAGTCGATCTCACCCTCCGGCGTCGCCGAGGCCGTACGCGACAAGCTCGCCGCCGGCGAGAAGATCATGGGGTTCGGCCACCGCGTCTACAAGACCGAGGACCCGCGCGCGACCCACCTGCGCAGGATGTCTCAGGAACTCGCCGAATCCACTGGCGACGAGACCTATTATCGAATGTCGAAGGAGATGGAGGAGGTCGTCTTCGAGACGAAAGGCCTCTACCCCAACGTCGACTTCTACGCGGCATCGGTCTATCACTATCTCGGCATTCCGACGGACCTGTTCACACCGGTCTTCTCGATCAGTCGCATGTCCGGCTGGACGGCGCACGTGATCGAGCAGCATGCCGACAACCGGCTGATCCGCCCCGACAGTGAGTACATCGGTGAGCGTGACCAGAAGTGGAAGCCGATAGAGGAGCGTTGATCAGCAGCAAGTCCGGGGAGAGCTGGGGACCGTACCCGCTGGTTCTGGCGGGTACGGTCATCGGCGTTGTCCTGATCTTCCTCGTGAGCCCCAAAGTGGGAGGGTTCACGCTGGGCGCCACCGTCATGGTGGCCGCCGCACTCCGTTTCGCCGGGTACGACGGGCTCGCCGTACGCAGCAAGAGAACGGACGTGATCACGCTCGGCGTGTCCGGCTTCGTGATCGTACTGACCTCGATGGTCCTGGCGGACGAGGGGCTCAAGAGAATGATCTTGTCCCTTTTGGGCTAGTGACCGGGCAGTCCGATAGCCTCATTGCATCAATTCATTGAAGGGGAACCATTCGCATGCCCAAGATCAAGGTGGAGGGTCCGGTCGTCGAGCTTGACGGCGACGAGATGACCCGGATCATCTGGCAGTTCATCAAGGACCAGCTGATCCTTCCCTACCTCGACGTCGACCTGAAGTACTACGACCTCGGCATCGAGCACCGCGACGCCACGGACGACCAGGTCACCATCGACTCCGCCAACGCCATCAAGAAGTACGGCGTCGGCGTCAAGTGCGCCACCATCACCCCGGACGAGGCGCGCGTCGAGGAGTTCGGCCTCAAGAAGATGTGGCGCTCCCCCAACGGGACCATCCGCAACATCCTCGGCGGGGTCATCTTCCGCGAGCCCATCATCATGTCGAACGTGCCGCGGCTCGTCCCCGGCTGGACCAAGCCGATCGTCGTCGGCCGTCACGCGTTCGGCGACCAGTACCGCGCCACCGACCTGAAGATCCCCGGCGAGGGCACCCTCACCCTCACCTACACCCCCAAGGACGGCTCGGAGCCGATCGAGCTCGACGTCTACGACTTCCCCGGCAGCGGCGTCGCCCTGGCCATGTACAACCTGGACGAGTCCATCCGCGACTTCGCCCGCGCCTCCATGCGCTACGGCCTCAACCGCAACTACCCGGTGTACCTGTCGACGAAGAACACCATCCTCAAGGCGTACGACGGCCGCTTCAAGGACATCTTCGCCGAGGTGTACGAGACGGAGTTCAAGGCCGACTTCGAGAAGGCCGGGCTCCTCTACGAGCACCGCCTGATCGACGACATGGTCGCCGCCGCCCTGAAGTGGGAGGGCGGCTACGTCTGGGCCGCCAAGAACTACGACGGCGACGTCCAGTCCGACACCGTCGCCCAGGGCTTCGGCTCGCTCGGCCTGATGACCTCGGTGCTCATGACCCCCGACGGCCAGACCGTCGAGGCCGAGGCCGCCCACGGCACGGTGACCCGCCACTACCGCGAGCACCAGAAGGGCAACCCCACCTCCACCAACCCGATCGCCTCGATCTTCGCGTGGACGCGCGGCCTGGCCCACCGCGGCAAGCTCGACAACACGCCCGCGGTGACGGAGTTCGCGGACAAGCTGGAGCAGGTGTGCGTCGAGACCGTCGAGGGCGGTCAGATGACCAAGGACCTGGCGCTGCTGGTGGGCGGCGACGCCCAGTGGCTGACAACCCAGGACTTCCTGGCGGCGCTGGACGAGAACCTCAAGAAGAAGATGTCCGCCTGAGTGTCGGAAACGGCCTCCATCTGCGGTTCTGTCCGCCAGGTGGAGGCCGTTCCTGTTTCTGCGGAC
>NZ_JAHKRL010000355.1 GCF_019396405.1 Nonomuraea rhizosphaerae
GACCGGCCAGGAGCTGAGCTGACCGGCCAGGAGTAGGCCGACTGGGGCTGCCGCCGAACTGACCGGCCGGGAGCGGTTCGGCGGGGCCGCCGGGCTACCGGGGCCATGGGGGCTGCCGGGCTACCGGGCCGTTCGGGCAGGAGCAGCTCGGCCGGACCGCGTGCCTTGTCGCAGCCGGAGAAATTGCTCCTGCCCGTGTTATGCCTGCTCTTCCCGGGGTACTCGGTTTCTGCGCCTCCGGGTGCTGACCTTTCCGACTTATGCCGTCTTGTTGCGGCGCCCAGCCCTGTGCGGGCTCAGCGGCCGTGTCCCTGGAGGTCCTGAGCCCCGTACGGCGACTGGGGCTGGCCCATGCGTGCCGTACAAAAGAAAAGAAGGATCACGGACGGCCCAGGGCGCGATAGTGCCACCCCGCCGAGCGCCAGGTTTCCGTGTTGAGCGCGTTGCGCCCGTCGACGATCTTCCGCGTCGCCACGACCTCCCCCAGCTGCTCCGGATCGAGGTCCACGAACTCCGGCCACTCCGTGAGCAGCAGCACCACGTGCGCCCCCCGGACCGCCTCCAGCGCGGATTCGCCGTACTTCAGCTCGGGATGTGCCTTGCGAGCGTTGTCGAGCGCGATCGGGTCGTACACGGTGACCTGACCGCCTTGGTGCCCGATCGTGACGGCGACGTCGAGCGCGGGCGAGTCGCGTATGTCGTCCGAGTTCGGCTTGAACGCGGCCCCCAGCACCCCCACCACACAACCGTGGAACGACCCGCCGGCCAGTTCGCGCGCCAGGTCCACCATCCGCGCCCGCCGCCGCATGTTGATCGCGTCGACCTCGCGCAGGAACGTCAGCGCCTGGTCGGCCCCCAGCTCGCCGGCCCGCGCCATGAACGCGCGGATGTCCTTGGGCAGGCAGCCGCCGCCGAAGCCGAGCCCCGCGTTCAGGAACCGCCCGCCGATGCGGTCGTCGTACGACAGCGCCTTCGAGAGCTGCGTGACGTCGGCGTGCGCCGCCTCGCAGACCTCGGCCATCGCGTTGATGAAGGAGATCTTCGTGGCCAGGAACGCGTTCGCCGCCGTCTTGACCAGCTCCGACGTCGCGAAATCGGTGACCACCATCGGGATCTCCCCGAGCGGTTGGTAAATGTCGCGAAGCATCTTCTCGGCCCGGTCGGAGCGCACGCCGATGACGATGCGGTCGGGTTTGAGCGTGTCCTGGACGGCGAAGCCCTCGCGCAGGAACTCGGGGTTCCAGGCGAGCTCGGCGTCCGCCCCGGCCGGAGCGAGCCGGACGAGCTTGTCGGCCAGGCGTTCGGCGGTGCCCACGGGCACGGTCGACTTGCCGACGACCAGGCACTCGCGGTCGAGGTGCGGGGCCAGCGACTCGATGGCGGCGTCCATGTACGAGACGTCCGCCGCGTACTCGCCGCGCTTCTGCGGCGTGCCCACACAGACGAAGTGCACGTCGCCGAAGGCCGCGGCCTCCTCGTACGAGGTGGTGAAACGAAGGCGGCCGGATTCGAGGCCGCGACGAAGGACGGGTTCCAGCCCGGGTTCGTGGATCGGGAGCTCACCGCTGTTCAGCCGGCGAACCTTGTCGGCGTCGATGTCAAGGCCCAGGACGTCGAATCCGAGATCCGCCATGCAGGACGCATGCGTAATGCCCAGGTATCCGGTCCCGATCACCGTGAGGCGATATGGCACGAGAGAACTCCTTTCGATCGCCAGGCATGTTACCGGCCCTCGTTACCTCGTTCTGTGCCACCTGGGCATTTCCGCAAACCGTACCGGCTGGTAACAAGATGCTCGGACGTCCTAGTATTTATCCCATGAGCTTTCCTCTGTACGCGCCCGCCGAAGAGCACGACATGCTGCGCGAGACGATCCGGGCCCTCGCCGACGAGAAGATCGCCCCGCGAGCCGCTGAGGCGGACGAGACCGAGGAGTTCCCCTGGGACGTATACAAGGCGCTTGTGGCCTCTGACCTGCACGCCGTCCACATCCCGGAGGAATACGGCGGGGCCGGGGCCGACGCGCTCGCCACGGTGATCGTGATCGAGGAGGTGGCGCGGGCCTGCGCGTCCTCGTCCCTCATCCCCGCCGTGAACAAGCTCGGCACCGTCCCCCTGCTGCTGTCCGCTTCCGCCGAGCTGAAGTCCAGGTATCTCGCTCCGGTGGCGCGTGGGGACGCGATGTTCTCGTACGCGCTGTCGGAGCCGGAGGCGGGCTCGGACGCGGCGGCGATGCGGACCAAGGCGGTGCCGGACGGCGACCACTACATCCTCAACGGCACCAAAATGTGGATCACGAACGCGGGCATCTCCGAGTACTACACCCTGATGGCCGTAACAGACCCCTCGGCCGGCCCCCGCGGCATCTCCGCATTTGTCGTTGAAAAATCCGACGAAGGCGTCTCTTTCGGGCCAAAAGAGAAAAAACTCGGCATCAAAGCCTCGCCGACCCGGCAGGTACTCCTGGAGAACGTCCGCATCCCCGCCTCCCGCATGATCGGCGACCCGGGAACCGGCTTCAAGACCGCCCTCGCGACCCTCGACCACACCCGCATCACCATCGCCGCCCAGGCTCTCGGCATCGCCCAGGGCGCTCTGGACTTCGCGATCGGCTACGTGAAGGAACGCAAGCAGTTCGGCCGCCCGGTGGCCGACTTCCAGGGCCTGCAGTTCATGATCGCCGACATGGCCATGAAACTGGAGGCGGCCCGGCAACTCACCTACCACGCGGCGGCCAAGTCCGAACTGGCCATGAACGGCCAGCCCCAGAAAGACCTCACCTTCCTGTCGAGCGCCGCGAAGTGCGCGGCATCGGACGCGGCCATGGAAATCACCACGGACGCGGTGCAGCTGCTGGGCGGGTACGGGTACACGCGCGACTTCCCGGTGGAGCGGATGATGCGCGACGCCAAGATCACCCAGATCTACGAGGGCACCAACCAGATCCAGCGCATGGTCATGGCCCGCCAACTCCTCAAGTAGGCGTTGACCAGTACGAGCCCTGCCTGCTCAATCGCGACGGGCGGGGTTCGGCGCCTCTGAACAGTGTGCTAATTGATCACTGTTCCGTGCGTGTTCCGTGAGGTGCTGTACAGCCGCAACACACAGGGTCCTGATCATGGTCACCAGTGTGGGCCAAGGGACATCTTCAGCGGCGGGAAGAAGCCCACGCTCCGGGTTGAGGCGCCTGGTTATTCAGGTGCTCGCGTGTAATCAGGCCAACTAGGTTGATCCCGTGGAAATCAGGAACGAGCGTCAGCTAAATCCCGTGGCTGACGAAGTCTCGGCGATCACTGCGGTCGTACGACCGATCCTTCTCGGCACTCTCTACTCCCTCAAGGCCGACGTGGTGGAGGAGGCGGGAGGCCGCGAAGGGGTCAAGCTGAAGATGCTCCCACGCCTCCGTCGTCCTGGGGACGGCGACACTGGGATCTGCTTCGAGTACGCCGTGCACGATGCGGTGCGTCGAGGGGAGCCGGACGTCAGCGAGCGCGTCTACGATGCCTTGAACCATTGCAAGGTGCGCGGCAACAGCGTCGGATCAATTCTGTTCGGAGCAGAGAAAGCGGGCTCCCAACAGCTCATTGATACGGCTGCCGGGCTCCTCTCGGATGAGTCGGTCCTCCTGTCAGGTTCACGGGGACGCCCGGTGAAGCTGAAAAAGCACCTAACTAGCGCCGCAGCGGCCTTCAGGAGGAAGGGTGCAGAATCGGGACTGCCGCAGAGTATCAGTGGGCTCTGGCGCGCCGATCTCTTCCTTGGGCACTCAGACACCGACTCTTGGGTAGGCACCACTGTCAAGATCAACCCGTCTGGTCTGAAGGGGTACCCGGGGCTACGCGTCGGCGTGGTGCCCGCGAACCAAGGTGGCTCGGATGCCATTCGAAAGGACGACGCCAGGAATCTGGTGATCTGTCCAATGCCGTACGACGGGAGCTTCGTCGAGACGTTCTATATGGCATGGGAAGTCGTCACGGCATTCCTCGAAGCCGACGCACAGGTCCCTAAAGAGGTTTCCCTGCCCCGCCCCGCAGCCCGGACGGTCGCCCGCTATCTAGCTGATCGTCGTGAGTTTCCTGTCGTCGATGTGGTGGAGGCTCTCCAGGCTCTGTCTCAACCTGAACTACTCCAGACGCAGACGTCGTCAGCTGGACTGATTCTGTCTGGCGGTACGTCCGACGTCGTTCAAACCACATCGGTCCTGGCGCCCCACCCAACAATCGGAGCGGCTTAACCTGCTTGGTGGCCTTCCTGAGCTGGAGAAGAGAACGGCCCCGGCCTTAAGCAAGGACCGGGGCCAGCGTGGTTGTGCTCAAGCTCGACGATTGGTGTGCTGCGACACGCCCAGAGCCCGAGGCCGAAACAGTCGGTCATCGATCGCTCCGCGGGCGCGTTCATGAGAGCCGGGCATCAAGTGCGCATAGACGCGGAGGGTGAAGCCCGGGTCCGCGTGGCCGAGGTACTCGGCCAGTTCCTTGACCGAGACGCCGCCGGTCAGCATGACGCTCGCGTAGTAGTGGCGGAGCTGGTGCAGTCCCTCCTTCCGGGAGGTGGCGTAGCGGCTTCGCTTACGTATGTCCCTGTCCGGTGCTGGGATCACGCCCGCTGCCACCAGAGCGGGCTTCCAGACGGTCTCGCTGTAGCTTCTGGCCTTGATAAAGCGGTCGTCCGTCCAGCGAAACAGCAGATTGTGTGTGCGGAGTCTGCCATCCAGCTTCTCCCAGGGCAGGGAGCAGGCCAGCGGGGGATAGGCCGAGACGTGCCGCTTGATGGCCTCGGCCGCCCAGTCAGGCAGCGGTACGACCCGCTCACGGTCGTTCTTCGGCAGGGCGAAGACGTGGTCGGCTCCCAGCTTCTTGATCTGCCGTCGTACACGGAGAAGGCGCTCCTCCATGTCGATGTCTTCGAGGGCCAGGCCGAAGAGCTCGCCCTGCCGCAGTCCGCACGCGGCCCCGAGCATAGGGAGCAGGCGGAACAGGGCGGGGTGAGCGTCGATCAAGGCGTGAACCCGTTCGTCCGACCAGGCCGTGATCTCTTCGGTGGTGCGCTTCGGCACCTGGACGATCGGCGACTTGGCGGGACTTCGCTTGATCGCCTCGTCAGCGACGGCCAGGTCGAGGATGCCCTGAAGGACCAGGAAGGCCGTCTGTACGGTCGAGGTCTCGAAACGGCTGCTCAGGTCACTGATCCACGCCTGGATCTGGGACGGCTTGATGCTCTTCACCGGGCGCCTGGCGTAGGTCGGCGCGACGTGAAGGCGGTGGATGTACTCGTACCTGATCTTCGTTGACGGGTCCACGACGCGGGAGGCGAGCCACCGTTCGGCGAGGTCGGCGAAGAGCACCTTGCCGGCGTTGGGGTCGATGTAGTCGCCACGGGCGATGTCGGCTCCCATGGTGGCGATCTTGCGTTCGGCGTCGGCCTTGCGGTCGTACGCAGTCGAGCGCTCGTTGCCGTCGGGGTCTACCCAGACGGCCAGCCAGCGCTTGCCCTTGCCGTGGCGTGCGGTCTTGACCTTCTGCGGCGTGCCGTCTGAGGTGCGGACTGTCTTGGTCCAGAGGTCCTTGACGAAGGCCATGGGCTACTCCTGGTCCTGGACCCAGGACATGACGTCCTCGGGCACGTAACGGAGGTGTCGGCCGATCTTGTGGCCTCTCGGGCCTGTCCGGTGGTGTCGCCACTGGTAGAGCGTGGCTATAGGCACGCCGAGGAAGGCGGAGACGTCATCGATGGTCCAGAGCTTGTCGACGACGTTCATCGATGGCCTCCCTCGATCGCAGCGGCGAGGATGGCGTCACCGAGAGACAGGCCCTTGCCGGCGTACTCCCAATGGGCGATGACGAGCACGGTGTCCTCGTCGAAGAGCGGGAGCCGTCCGGTGGCGATCTTGTTGGTGTGCATGTGTTCTTCGCGGGCGGCGCGGAGTTTGCCGAGGGTGGTGGAGTAGTGGCGGCTCTTGGTGGAGAAGTGGCCGCGGAAGCCGAGCATGTGAGCCCAGCGGGTGAGTTTCAGGTCGGCCAGGACGGGGCGGTTGCCCAGGCGCATGCATGCCGTGATCAGTCTGCGGGCGTGTTCACGGATGAGGAGGGCGGTCAGGTCGGCGAGGGGTGAAATGCGCTGGTCCAGGGTGCCTACGCATTCGGCTGCCTTTGTGGCGTATTTGGCGATGTAGGCGGCGACGGCTTGTTCGGTGAGGTCGCTGTCCATGGTGATGGGGCGGACGTCGAGTTGTTTGCCCCAGCGGAAGGTTCTGCTCAGGGGTCTGATCTCCGCGGTCACGGCGGCAGCCGCGTGTTGGACGGCTTGCGTCAGTGCTTCGGGAGTCGCCCAGGCAGGTGGCGGAGAGCTGGGTCCGTCTGGTCCGTCGAGGCGGATGATGGCGTGGAAGTGGACGACGCCGCGTCGTTGGTATTCGGCGACCTTGGCAAAGGCGATCTTGGCCTGGTCGCGTAGGGATTTGATGGTCAGGCCGTTGAGCTTGGCGAAGCGGCGGCGCAGGGCGAGGGTGAAGCGTCGCCAGAGTTCGGGACTGAGGGCGTTGAACAGGACCGAGCCGTCGTAGTCGTAGCAGTCGGGACACAGTGGTTCGCCGAGGCGCGGGTCGTCGGTGCTGTGCCGTTCGGTGCAGGACAGGACTTGTCTGTGCGGACAGGTCTCAGCGTTGCGGCGGGCGTGGCAGGGCAGGACTTTGCCGTTGTTCTCGCGTTGGACGTGGACGGCTCCGAAGGAGGGGGCGGTGAGGGTGATGAAAAGGCAGGGGTGGGTGCTTACCGTCTTGGGGACGCCCTTGCCGCCGACGAGGCCGGCGCGGATGAGCTGGTAGGTGTCGGCGCGGTAGATCTCGGCGCAGGCCGGGCAGCGGGAGGCGCGGCGGGTCTTGCACGGTACGCGCAGGACGCCGTCTGGTTCGGTGGTGGTGCTGTAGCGGTGGAGTGGCCGGCCGGTGGCGGTGTCGACGTGTAGGACGTGGCCGCGCATGTGGATGGGTTGGCGGCAGGCGCCGGTGCGGCGGG
>NZ_JAHKRL010000356.1 GCF_019396405.1 Nonomuraea rhizosphaerae
GCGCGAGCTGCGGGCGCTGCTGCCGGCGTCGGCGGGCCTGGTGGACGCGCCGGTGCTGGGCAGCGTCGGCCCGGCCGCCGAGGGGACGCTGACCGTGCTGGCCGGCGGGGACCTGACGGCCTGCCGCGAGGTCCTGGAGGTCCTCGGCCGGGTGCGCGAGTGCGGGCCGCTGGGGGCGGGGGCGGCGATGAAGCTCGCCGTCATGAGCGCGCTCGTGCCCGCCCAGGTGCTGGTCGCGGAGACGTACGCGTACGGGCAGGCGCACGGCGTGGACCGCGAGGCGCTGGCGGACGTGCTGGCCGGGACCCCGCTGGGCGCTCTGGCGGAGCGGCTGCGCACCCCCGCCGCCGAGACCCGGTACGCGCTGGGCCTGGCGGCCAAGGACCTGACCCTGGCGGCGTGGGAGGACGGCACGCTGGCGACGGCGGCCCGCCGGAGGCTGCAGGAGGCGCAGGCGGCCGGGCTCGGCGACCGCGACGTCACGGCCATCGCCACGCACCTGGACGGCCGTCCCGCCCGACGCGTGGTCAAGCTGAACCCGGCGACCGTTCCCGCCACGAACGGCGCCTACTCGCACGCGGCGCGGGTCGGCGACATGCTGTACGTCTCCGGTCAGGCGGCCTTCGACGAGCACGGCGAGCTGGTCGGCGAGGGCGACATGACGGCCCAGGCGGAGCACGTCTTCCGGTGCCTGGAGCGGATCCTCGCCGACCAGGGGGCGACGTTCGAGGACGTGGCGTTCGTCCGGACCTACATGACGGACATGAACCAGCGGGCCGAGTACGGGCAGGTGCGCCGCAAGTACTTCCCCGGCGTGAAGCCCGCCAGCACGACCGTGGAGGTGTCGCGGCTGTTCATGCCGGGGCTGCTGCTGGAGGTGGACGTGATCGCCGCCCTGCCCGCGCGTTAGCCCTTTCCGCTAGGCCAGGGGGCCGGTGGCGGACTCGGCGGCGGCGACCACCCCGCCGTCGGCGACCAGGCGTACGGCGGACTCGATCTCCGGCGCCAGGAACCGGTCCGGCCCCGGGCCGGGCACGGTCTCGCGCAGCGCCCTGACCACCGCGGCCGTGGCGGGCGCCGGCTCCAGCGGCGCGCGCAGGTCGAGCGCGCGGGCCGCGGTGAGCACCTCGACGGCCAGCACGCGGGTCAGGCCGTCGACGGACCTGCGCAGCTTGCGGGCCGCCGACCAGCCCATGGAGACGTGGTCCTCCTGCATGGCCGAGCTGGGGATGGAGTCGACGCTGGCGGGCACGGCCAGCCGCTTCATCTCCGAGACGATCGCGGCCTGCGTGTACTGGGCGATCATGTGGCCGGAGTCCACGCCGGGGTCGTCGGCCAGGAACGGCGGCAGGCCGTGGTTGCGGGCCTTGTCCAGGAAGCGGTCGGTGCGGCGTTCGGACATCGAGGCCAGGTCGGCGGCCACGATGGCCAGGAAGTCCAGCACGTACGCGACGGGGGCGCCGTGGAAGTTGCCGTTCGACTCCACGCGGCCGTCGTCGAGCACGGCGGGGTTGTCCACGGCGCTGGCCAGCTCCCACGTGGCCACGTTCGCGGCGTGCGCGATGGTGTCGCGGGCGGCTCCGGCGACCTGGGGGGCGCAGCGCAGCGAGTACGCGTCCTGGACGCGGGCGCAGTCGGCCGGGTCGCGATGGCTGGCCATGATGCCCGAGCGGTCCAGGACCTTCACCATGTTGGCGGCCGACAGCGCCTGGCCGGGCTGCGGGCGCAGCGCCTGCAGCTCGGGGGCGAAGACGCGGTCGGTGCCCAGCAGCGCCTCGACGCTCATCGCGGCGCTCACGTCGGCGGTCCTGACGAGCCGGGTCAGGTCGTGGAGGGCCAGGACGAGCATGCCGAGCATGCCGTCGGTGCCGTTGATGAGCGCGAGGCCCTCCTTGGCCCCCAGCTCGACGGGGTCGATGCCGGCCTGCTTGAGCGCCTCGTGGGCCTCGGTGAGGTCGCCCGACCCGTCGCGTACGACGCCCTCGCCGGTCAGCGCGAGCGCCACGTGCGACAGGGGCGCCAGGTCGCCGGAGCAGCCCAGGCTGCCGTACTCGTGCACGACGGGCGTGATGCCCGCGCTGAGGAGCGCGGCGAGGGTCTTGGCCGTGGTCGGCCGCACCCCGGTGTGGCCGGTGGCCAGCGTGTGCAGGCGCAGCAGCATGAGCGCGCGCACCACCTCGGTCTCCACCTCGGGCCCGTTGCCGGCCGCGTGCGAGCGCACCAGCGAGCGCTGGAGCTGGGCGCGCAGGGCGGGGTCGATGTGGCGCGTGGCCAGCGCCCCGAACCCGGTCGAGATCCCGTACGCCGGGACGGGGCTCTCGGCCAGCTCGTCCACGCGCTGCCGGGCGGCCGAGATCGCGGCGACCGCGTCGTCGGTGAGCTGGACGGGGGCGCCGTGGCGGGCCACCCGGATGACGTCGTCGAAGGTGAGGGGCTCCGGGCCGACGTTCACGACTCCGTTGTCGCGCATGATGGACTTCCTCGTTTAGGTAACCGGCGTATGCGATGTTAGCTCCTTACCGGAGAACAACGCGGCCAGCCCCTCCCGTCCCTCGTCCGTCAGCACCACGGCCCGTGGCACGGCGCCGTGCCGGTACCAGCCGCGCTCCAGGAGAACACCGGTGACGGCGGCGCCGAGCGCCCCGCCGAGATGGGCCCGGCGCTCGGTCCAGTCCAGGCATTCCGGGGCGAACCTCCGCCTGGTCCCGCGCACCCCCTCCACGTCCACGCCGAGCCCGGCCAGCAGCCGCGCCCCCTCGGGCGTCACCTGCTCACCGGTCAGGAAGCCGCCCTCGACGAGCCGGTCGCGCAACGCCACCCCGGCCCGGCCGGCCAGGTGGTCGTAGCACGTACGGGCCTCCTCCAGCAGCCTGGCCTGACGCGACTGGCGCAGGGAGCGCACCGGCGGCCGGACGCTGACCCTGGCCAGCACCTCCAGCACCTCGGCGATCTCGTGCCCGGCCAGGCGGTAGTAGCGGTGGCGGCCCTGGCGTACGACGCCGACCAGGCCGCCGTCGAGCAGGCGCGACAGGTGCGCGCTCGCGGTCGCCGCGCTCACGCCGGACAACCTGGCCAGCTCCCCGGCGGCCAGCGCGCGCCCGCCGAGCAGGGCGGTCAGGATGGCCGCCCTGGTCGGGTCGGCGATCAGGGCGGCGACGGGCGCGATGTCGGAGTCGTGGGCGATGTACTCGGCGGCCATGCCCTCGACGCTAACCCAGGAACGTTTCGTCCCTCACCGAAGTGTGCGTCCTGGTGGCGGCCGTACGGGTCAGGGCCAGGCCCAGGACGATCATGCCGACGCCCAGGACGAAGTGCAGCCAGGTCACGGCCGTGTTGACCGGGACGAAGTTGGCCGCGCTCGACTTGTCGACGATCAGTCCGTACAGCCACAGCAGCAGGTAGATCACCCCGCCGCCGATGAGGTAGTAACGGCTGGCCGTCCAGGTGCGGGACATCGCGATGCCCGCGATCCCGAAGATGAGGTGGACGATGTTGTGCAGGATCGAGACCTGGAAGATGCCCAGGAGCATCGCCTCGGAGTGGTGTCCTCCGAAGGCCATGGAATCGTAGTTGGTGGTGATGCCGGGGATGAACCCCAGCACGCCCACCAACAGGAACACCAGCCCGACGACGAGCGCCGCGACCTGCACGGGTGATCGCCTTGTCCGGGTGTTTGGGGTGTTCATGCGTGAACCTCCCCCGCTAGATTCTGGGTCTTCCTCCACTGCCCGGGGTGATGGCGCGCAATTCTCCCGCCACGGCCAAATGCTCTTTGCCCGGTTATGGGTGCCTTCGATCCGTCGTCAGGGCGCTGGGGTTAGGCTCTGGACCAGTCGAGCTCTGGGGGGTCGCGGTGACGGCGGACGACAGCGCCATGCCGGGCAAGGGCGGGGTCGCGCTCGTCACCGGGGCGTCGCGCGGGCTGGGCGCCGTGATCGCCCGCAGGCTCGGCGCGGACGGGCACACCGTCGCCGTCAACTACCACTCCGGCGAGGACGACGCCCGGCGGGTGGCCGCCGGCGTCCGCGACGCGGGCGGGAGCGCCGAGGCGTTCGAGGGCGACGTCACCGACGAGGCCGCCACCGCCGCCCTCGTCGCCCGGGTCGCCGACCGGCTGGGCCCCGTCGGGGTGCTGGTGCTGAACGCGACCGGGCCGCAGCCGAAGGTCGCCTTCGAGGACCTCACCTGGGACACCCATCTGGACCAGCTCCGCTTCTTCGTCAAGAGCCCCACGCTGCTGCTCCAGGCGGCCCTGCCCGGGATGAGGGCGCTGGGCGGCGGCCGGGTGATCCAGATCGGCTCCGACATCACCGACCGCGCCCTGCCCGGCATGTCCGCCTACATCGCCGCCAAGGCCGCCCAGTACGAGCTCACCCGGGCGTGGGCGCGTGAGCTGGGGCCGTACGGCGTGACCGTGAACCTCGTCGCGCCCGGCTTCATCCCGGTCGAACGGCACGCCGGCATCGGGCCGGAGGAACTGGCCGCGTACCGGGACCGGGTCCCGCTGGGGCGGATGGGGACGCCGGAGGACGTGGCGGGGGCGGTGTCGTACCTGGCGTCGGCGGGGGCGGCGTTCGTGACCGGCCAGCGCGTCGTGGTCAACGGCGGCCACACCGTCGGCACCCTGTAGGCGGTCGCGGGCGATCACGGGCGGTTCGTCGGGCCGCCGGGCTACGGCGGGGACATTTCGACGGGCCGTTGAACGATCCCCGGCCAGGATCACCCCATGACCGACATCACCGACACCAACCCCGCGCTCGCGGTCGCCGATTCCGTGGACCGCTGCCTCGCCATCGCCGCCACCTGGCTGGCCTGGGACGGCGCCCCCATCATGACCGACGGCGAGAACCTCTGGACCCCCGCCAAGGCCGCCCGCCGCATCCAGGACCACCTGATCGACCACCTCGCCGAGGTGGAGGCCCTCCTGGCGGGCGCCGTCCCGCAGGAGGACCACTGGCACGGCCGGTTCGTGACGCTGAACGCCGACTGGGCCCGCTTCACCGAGCTCGACCTGGCCGAGGCCCGCTCCCGCTGGACCCGGCTCGGCCAGGCGTACGTGAACCGCTACGCCACTGTCCCGGACGCCTGGGACACCCCCCGCACCCCCAACTGGACGCTGCGCGAAACAGCCGAGCACGTGGCCGGGATCACGATCTACGCCGAGTCGGTGGGCGAGCTCCGGTTTGGGGACTCGGCCAGGATTCGCTAGAGTGCTCTCGTCGCCGCGCTTTTCCGGCGGGGACGAGGCGGAAGTGGCTCAGTGGTAGAGCATCACCTTGCCAAGGTGAGGGTCGCGGGTTCGAATCCCGTCTTCCGCTCGGAGCTTCCGGCTCGGTGGCGTGGCCGAGAGGCGAGGCAGCGGCCTGCAAAGCCGTCCACACGGGTTCAAATCCCGTCGCCACCTCCAAGGACGATTAGCTCAGCGGGAGAGCGCTTCCCTGACACGGAAGAGGTCACTGGTTCAATCCCAGTATCGTCCACCACTGTTGCCGCTGGTCGCGGCAACGGCCCGAGCGGCCGCCAGAGCCCCTCACCCGGGGCCCTCGGCGGCCTTTCCGCTGTCACGGCCCGATCTCCCGCCTCAGGGTGATCGAGATGCGCCCCTCGTGAATGCCGCCGACGGGCTCGGCGGTCTCGCTCAACGCGCAGAACGCCGCCCGGAAGGCGAGTAGTTTTCGGGGCGTGTCAGCTGATTTCCGGGTGCTCGTGGTGGACGACGAGCCCGCCGTGCTCGGATCCGTCCGCGACGTCCTGGAGCTCGACGGCTACGACGTGCGTACGGCGGCCGACGGGCGTGCGGCGCTCGCGGCGGTGGCGCGGCTGTCGCCGGACGTGGTCGTTCTCGACGTGGTGATACCCGGGCTCGACGGGCTGGGGGTGTGCCGCAGGCTGAGGGCCGACGGTGACTGGCGGCCCGTACTGGTGCTGACCGGGCGGGACGCGGTCGGTGACCGGGTGGACGGGCTGGACGCGGGCGCCGACGACTACCTGGTCAAGCCGTTCGCGCCGGCGGAGCTGCTGGCCCGGCTGCGGGCGCTGCTGCGGCGGGCGCGCCCGGACGCGCCCCCGCACGGATCCACGTCCGGGGAGCACAGAACCTCGGGCGGGGAGTTGGCGTACGCCGACCTGGTGCTGGAGCCGCAGACCCGGCGCGGGCGGCGGGGCGGGAGGGTGATCCAGTTCAGCCGGACCGAGTTCGCCCTGCTGGAGCTGCTCGTGCGCAACGCCGGTCAGGTGCTCACCCGGGAGCTCGTCCTGGAGCGCGTGTGGGGCTACGATCTCGGCCCCGCCTCCAACACGCTGGCGGTGCACATCGGCTACCTGCGCCGCAAGCTGGGTGAGCCGCAGCTCGTGCAGACGGTCCGGGGCGTCGGCTACCTGCTGAGGTCCTCCCCATGAGAGGCCCGCCGCGGAGCACGCGGCCGGGGGCTGCCGTCAGGCGCGTGCCGTGGGTCTCCCGGTTCGTGGAAGCCGCCGGGCGCGGGCCGTGGGCCGGCCGGCGGCCGTCGCGGATGGGCAGGTGGGCGGCCGTCGTGGTGGCCGTGGTGGTCGTGGCCCCCTGTGCGG
>NZ_JAHKRL010000039.1 GCF_019396405.1 Nonomuraea rhizosphaerae
GGCAGCCATGGCTGCCGACGACCGTCTAGAGGACGACGAACTGGCGCGGCGGTTGCGCGAGGCGCACCGCCGCGTCCGCGCGCTGCTCACCACCCGGCCCCCCGCGGAAAGGGAACGTCTGGCCCGCCGGTACGTCGCCATCTGCGATCTGGCCAAGCGGGACCCGGAAAGGGCGGCCGCCCGCCTCGACGCGTTTCTCGCTTCCCTTGACGTGTGCCTCGAAGTCGATTTCGACACGCCACGCGCACCCGAAAACACGCTCGGTGATTGAGTTCCCCAGCAATCCCGCCTACTTTCGAGCGCGTAAGGGGTTTCTTCGTAGAACTCGTGAGGTGGAACCCCGAGCCGTAACTGGGGGAGCAGAACTTTATGAACAAGCGAGAACTCGTCGACGCCATCGCGGACCGGGTGGGCGACAGGAGGACGGCCACGGAGGCCGTCAACGCGATCATCGACGCCGTCCAGAAGGCCGTCGCCGGCGGAGACAAGGTCTCGATCACGGGCTTCGGCGCGTTCGAGATGGTTCACAAGCCGGCCCGTACGGCCCGCAACCCGTCAACGGGCGCCGAGATCAAGGTGGCGGAGAGCTGGGGGCCCAAGTTCCGCCCGGGCTCTGACTTCAAGGAGCTGGTGAACGCCGGCGGCAAGAAGAAGAGCGGGAAGAAGAAGTAAACGAAGAAGTAAACACAGACGCGCCGTCCGCCCGGTCCCTCGAAGGGGCCGGGCGTTCGCTTATCCGGGCACCGGAAAGGTCGAGAGCGTGACGTAGGTGACCTCGTCGCCCGTCATGACCAGCCGTACCCGCTGCCCCGAACGCAGCAGCCGGAGCGGCCCCGCGTCAAAGGCCGGGGCGCCGAACTCCAGCACGGTCCCGTCGTCGAGGAACACCGTCCCGGAACGCGTCGCGGGGTCGAAAGTCCGTACCGTCGCCTGCACGCAGACCAGCGTAAACGCTGCGCGTCAGGAGATCCACAACACTCCGCTCACGATGGCCACAGGTCGGCGACCACGGCGGCGGTGTGCCGCCCGAGCCCCAGCGCGACGGCCGCGCGCAGGTCGTCGGGGGTGTCCACGTCGCGCCTGACCGAGTCGATGCCCGGCACGCACACCTCCTTGGCGCCGCCCGCCAGGTGCTTGGCCCGCGACTCGCCGCCGAACCTCGGCGTGAACGGGCGGCCGGGCCGCACCCCGTAGAAGGTGGTGCCGACGTCGAGCGCGTCGGGCACGAACGACTGGTCGAACTCCGCGGCGGCCTCCAGCGCGACGGCCAGCTCGGCGGGACGCAGCGCGGGCAGGTCCGCCTGCAGCGCGCCCACCCCGTCGCCGGGCGCCAGGAGCGCGGCGTGGGAGGCGCCGGTGCGCAGGGCGGTGTTCAGGCCGCGGTCGGGGTCGTGCACGACGTCCGCGCCGAGCCCGCGCAGCGGACCGGCGGCGGCCGGGTCGGCGGTCACCACGATTACCCGCGCGACGAGCGGGCAGGAGAGCGCCGCCGCGACAGTGTCGCAGGCGACGGCGACGGCCAGCCGGGTGCGGTGCGGGCCCGTGGCGGCCGCGAGCCGCGTCTTCGCCGCGACCAGCGTCTTCACCGGAATGACCAGTGACCAGCGGATGCTCATAGGCTTAAGCATCGCGCCTCGACATCCCGCGCGGCCAACCGGGAGACTTGGGGCGCAGACCGTAGGAGGAGAGCATGAGCCGCCCCACGCGCCCCCCGCGTTTCTGGGAGACCCTGGCCGTCGTGATCGTGAAACCGCTGTCGCGGCTCCTGGTCAAGAGGGACTGGCGCCATGGGGAGCGCATCCCCCGCACCGGCGGCGTGATCATCGCGGCCAACCACCTCTCCTGGACCGACCCCGTTCTGCTGTCCCACTTCCTCTACAACAACGGGCGGTGGCCGATCATCCTCGCCAAGGCGGGCGTTTTCAAAGCGCCGGTGATCGGCCACGCGATCAAGGAGCTGCGGGCCATCCCGGTCCACCGGGGCAGCAGCGAGGCGGCCAGGTCGCTGCACGACGCGGCGGAGCGGCTCAGGCAGGGCGGCGCGATCCTGTTCTACCCCGAGGGCACCTGCACCCGCGATCCCGACCTGTGGCCGATGGTCGGCAAGACGGGCGCCGCCAGGCTGGCGCTGGAGAGCGGGGCCCAGGTGATCCCGGTGGCCCACTGGGGCGCCCACGAGCTGCTGCCGTACGGGGAGAAACGGCCGCGGCTGTTCCCGCGCAAGACGTTCAGGGTGTCGGTCGGGCCGCCCGTCGACCTGTCCAGGTACGAGGGCCTGCCGGCGCACGCCGAGGTGCTGCGCGAGGCCACTGACGACATCGTGATGGCGATCACCGCGCAGCTCGCCGAGCTGCGCGGGGAGAAGGCCCCCGAGGCGCCCTACGACCCGGCCGGGCGGTGACGCGATGACGAAGGCCGCGGTGTTCGGTACCGGCTCGTGGGGCACCACGTTCGCCATGATCCTCGCCGAGTCGGGCAACCGGACCACGCTCTGGGGGCGCAGGCCGGAGCTGGTCGCGGGGATCCAGTCCAGCCACGCCAACCTCGACTACCTGCCCGGCGTGGCGCTGCCGCCCTCGCTGCGGGCCACGACCGACCCCGCCGAGGCGCTCGACGGGGCCGACTTCGTGGTCCTCGCCGTGCCGTCGCAGTCGCTGCGCGCCAACCTGACCGGCTGGCGCGAGCACATCCCCTCCGACGCGGTCCTGGTCAGCCTGATGAAGGGCGTCGAGCTCAACACGACCAAGCGGATGACCGAGGTCATCCGCGAGGTCGCGGGCGTGCCCGAGGAGCGGGTCGCCGTCGTCTCCGGCCCCAACCTGGCCAAGGAGATCGCCCAGCGTCAGCCCGCCGCCACGGTCGTGGCCTG
Source organism: Nonomuraea rhizosphaerae (assembly GCF_019396405.1). GTDB lineage: Bacteria > Actinomycetota > Actinomycetes > Streptosporangiales > Streptosporangiaceae > Nonomuraea > Nonomuraea rhizosphaerae. The sequence goes on from NZ_JAHKRL010000039.1 coordinate 2,870, forward strand.
CACCGACGAGAGCGTGGCCGCGAGCCTGCAGAAGGCCTGCCACCTGCCGCCGTGGTTCCGCCCCTACACCAACACCGACGTGGTCGGCGTCGAGCTGGGCGGCGCGGTCAAGAACGTGATCGCGCTGGCCGTCGGTGTCGCGGTCGGCATGGGCATGGGCGACAACGTCGCCGCCATGCTGATGACCAGGGGCCTGGCCGAGATCTCCCGGCTGGGCGCGGCGCTCGGGGCCGACCCGCACACCTTCGCCGGCCTGGCCGGGATGGGCGACCTGGTGGCGACCTGCACCTCGCCGCTGTCGCGCAACCGCACCTTCGGCGAGAACCTGGGCCGCGGCATGACGCTGGCCGAGGTCGTCGCCGCCACCAGGCAGACCGCCGAGGGCGTCAAGTCGTGCGAATCGGTGCTGGAGCTGGCCAGGAAGCACGACGTGGAGATGCCGATCACCGAGGTCGTCGTCGGCGTGGTGCACGACGGCATGTCTCCCGCCGAGGCCGGAATGTTGCTGATGTCCCGTTCGCCCAAACCTGAACGGTATGGCGTGTGAACGTGTGAGAAGCGGTGCGCGTCTGATCTCGGGAACTCGTGAGACCTCGGGAACTCGTGAGAGGGATCGGTGCGGCCCGTGAGAGAGAACACCCGCTCGGCGCACGTGCCGGGCCAGGAACGCACGGCCGAGGGGTTCGCCACGGCCATGGCCGCGCTCGAAGGGGCCGCCGCGCCCGAGGACGTCGCGGGCCACGCGTTCTGCTCCGGGCGGGCGGCGCTGACCGCCGTCCTGCTGGCGTTCCTGCGCGAGGGCGCCCACGTGGTCGCCCCCGCCCCGGGCGCGGAACCGCTCGCGGGCGTGCTGTCCCGGTTCGGGGTGAGCGCCGACTTCGTGGACATGGCCGACCTGGAGCGCGTACGCCAGGCCGTACGCCCCAGCACAGGGCTCCTGTACGCCGAGACGCTCGCCGAGCAGGTGACCGACCTGCGCGGCCTCTATCGGATCGCCAGGCAGGCGGGAGCGCTGCTGGTGGTCGACTCCACGCTGGCCGGCCCCTTCGTCTGCCGCCCCCTCGAACACGGCGCCGACCTGGTCCTGCACGAGGCCGCGCCTTTACTGGGCGGTCACGACGGCTGCGCGGGCGGCGTCGTGACCGGACGGCCCGACCTGGTGGCCAAGCTCCGCCGGGTCTGCGCCGACCTGGGCGTCGAGCTGCCGCCCGGCGAGGCGGGCACGTTGCGCGGCGGCCTGCGCACGCTGCCGGTACGGGTCAGGCGCATGTGCTCGACCGCGATGATGTTCGCCGCGTCGGTGGCCAAGCACCCGCGCGCGCTCGACGTCGCCTACCCGGGCCTGCCGGAGCACCCCGGCCACCAGCTCGCCCGCCGGCTCTACGACTGCGGCCCCGAGGGCACCAGGTTCGGCTTCTGCGTCGGGCTCACCCCGCTCGGCGACGCCACGGCGTTCGTCAAGTCCCTCGACCTGGTCGAGGAGGGGCCGCTCGGCGGCTCCCGCACCCGGGCCAGGGTGTCGGGCGGCAGGGTGCTGTTCTCCATCGGCCTGGAGGACGCCGAGGACCTGCTCGAAGACGTCACCCGCGCGCTTGACTCGCTGTCTTGAGTACGCGCCGGTAGATTCGGGCTTCATGAGCAAGCCACGCGTCGCCGTCGTTTTCGGGGGTCGCAATTCCGAGCACGCCGTCTCCCTCATGGGCGCCGGCAGTGTGCTGGAGGCGATCGACAGGAGCAAGTACGAGGTGATCCCCATCGGGATCGCCCAGGACGGCAGGTGGGTGCTGGCGGGCGCGGACCAGCGCTTCGCCATCGAGGCGGGCGAGCTGCCCGTGGTCGAGGCCACGGGCGCGGCCCTGGCGCTGCCCTCGGGGGGCAGCGCACTGGTGGCCTACGACTCCGGCAGCATCCCCGTCGAGCTGGGCTCCGTCGACGTGGTCTTCCCCGTCATGCACGGGCCGTTCGCCGAGGACGGCACCATCCAAGGACTGCTGGAGATGGCCGGGGTCCGCTACGTCGGCTCCGGCGTGCTGGCCAGCGCGGTGGGCATGGACAAGGCCCACATGAAGACGGTCATGGCCGCCGCCGGGCTGCCCATCGGCCGCTACGTGGTGGTGCGCGAGCGCGACTGGCGGCTGGAGAAGGAGCGGGTGCTGAAGGAGGCGGAGGAGCTGGGCTGGCCGGTGTTCGTCAAGCCCGCCAGGGCCGGCTCGTCCCAGGGCATCTCCAAGGCGCACGACCGGGCCTCCCTGGAACGTGCCGTCGAGGCCGCCCGCGAGCACGACCCCAAGATCCTCATCGAGGCCGCCATCGCCGGGCGCGAGATCGAGTGCGCGGTGCTGGAGTCGCTCGGCGACGAGCCCGCCGCCGCGTCGCTGCCCGGAGAGGTGAAGGTCGAGGGCGGCCAGGAGTTCTTCGACTTCGAGGCCAAGTACTACCCCGACCAGATGTCGCTCACCGTGCCCGCCGACCTGCCGGAGGAGACGGCCGAGGAGCTGCGGGCGATGGCCGTGCGCGCGTTCGACGCGCTGGACTGCGAGGGGCTGTCGCGGGTCGACTTCTTCTACACGCCCGAGGGAGAGCTGGTCTTCAACGAGATCAACACCATGCCCGGGTTCACGTCGCTGTCCGTCGCGCCCCAGCTCTGGGCCGCTTCGGGGCTGTCGTACCCGGCGCTGGTCGACAGGCTCGTCCAGCTCGCGCTGAGCCGCTCACCGGGGCTGCGCTGACGTCATGGGGTCCGCCGGCGGCTCGCGCCGGGGCGCTCAGCCGGGCCGGGAGGACATCTCGCCGATCGGCCCCGACAGGCTCGCCAGCACCGACGGGGCGGTGTGCGTGCCCGCGACCGTGACCTCGACGTAGGCGGTGTCGGCGATCGCCGTGAACAGCGCCGGCTTGTCCGGGTCGGCGAACCATCCCACGCCGTCGATCTCCTGCAGCGTGTCCGTGGCCGCCATCCGCGCGGGCCGCGGCACGCCGCAGCGCAGCGCGATCTCCGCCTGCCCCCATACGGCGACATAAGGGGAGGCGGGGGTGGACTCGCCGCGCGCGGCCCCGTCGAGCGTCCGCGGCAACCGCCCGGCCAGGCCCTCGCAGGCCGCCACCGCCTCGCCCTGCGGCGCGGGCGGCTCCACCCGTACGGCGCCGCCGCACCCGGCCAGGGCGGCCAGGGCGGCCAGAAGCAGCGGTACGAGCGGGGCTGCGGGGCGGCGCATGAAAGATCTACCTCAAATATGCACGATCGGGCACGTCAGAGTACGCGTGATGCCCTCGACCGCCTGGATCTGGGCCACCACGAGCTTGCCCAGCTCATCGACGTTGTTGGCCTCCGCGCGCACGATCACGTCGTAGGGACCGGTGACGTCCTCGGCCTGGGTGACTCCGGGAATGCCGGAAATCTCGTGGGCCACGCTCGCGGCCTTGCCGACCTCGGTCTGAATAAGGATGTAGGCCTGCACCATTACGTCCTCCCGGGCGATTGGATCACGCCGAAAGGTCACCGTACCCTGTGTGCGTCAGGAGGTGCGTCATCACAGTCGGAGATCTCGGCGAATTCGGAGCGGTAAGTCGTATTTCCGGACGTCTGCCCCAAGGGGCGTCCGTACTGCTCGGGCCCGGCGACGACGCCGCTGTGGTCAGCGCGCCGGACGGGCGTGTCGTGGTGTCCACGGACCTGTTGCTCGAGGGTAGGCACTTCCGCCGCCATTGGTCCAGCGGGTACGACGTAGGACGTAAAGCCGCAGCTCAAAACCTTGCCGACATCGTTGCCATGGGGGCCGTGCCGACGTCCGTCGTGGTCGGGCTGGGGATGCCGGCCGACCTGCCGGTGGACTGGCTCGACGGGCTCGCCGACGGGTTCCGCGACGAGTGCGCGGTGGTGGGGGCCAGCGTCGTGGGCGGCGACACCACGCGGGGCGAACGGGTCGTCATCGGGGTGACGGCGCTGGGGGACCTGGGCGGGCGCGCGCCGGTCACCAGGGCCGGGGCGCGGGCCGGGCAGGTGGTGGCGGTGGCCGGACGGCTCGGGCACGCGGCCGCGGGGCTGGCGCTGCTGGAGGCCGGATGGCTGGAGGGGCTGGCCGAACGGGCGGCCGGGGAGGGCGGCTTCGAGGCCGGCGAGGCGCTTGACGGGGATCCGCTGAAGGCGCTCTGGGAAGCGGTGGAGGCGCACCGTCAGCCGCGCCCCCCGTACGCGTGCGGGCCGGAGGCGGCGGAGCTCGGCGCGAGCGCGATGCTCGACGTGAGCGACGGGCTGCTGCAGGACCTCGGCCACGTCGCGAAGGCCAGCGGCGTGCGCGTCGAGCTGGACCCGGCCCGCTTCGCGGTCGGCGAGCCGGTGGCGGCGGCGGCGAAGCTGCTCGGGAACGATCCACTGGACTGGATCCTGGGCGGCGGCGAGGATCACGCGCTCGCCGCGGTGTTCCCTCCGGCGGTGTCGCTGCCGCCCGCGTGGCGAATCGTGGGGGACGTCACCGCAGGTCAGGGCGTGGTCGTTCCCGGCCGGGAAACTACCCATGCCGGATGGGATCACTTTGCGTGACAATATTCAGCGATTTGTGTAAGGATTGGCGGTTTTGGGGTGGGACTACGGGGATTGCTGTGACAAGGACGTAGTAAAGGTGTTATGAAGATTGGCGGCCACTGTACCCGGCAGAAAGGGCAGCCCATGGGCCGCCATGGCACAGGTGGATCCGACGACGCGGATGATTGGGGTGACGACGGGCCCGACAACTCTCAGGAGCAGGACCCTCGATACTCCACCGACCCCGCCGCAAGGTGGGCCGCCGTCCCGGACCCGACCGCCAAGAGTGCCTTCTGGGGCCCGGACGACCAGGAGTCCGAGCCGCCAGGCTGGCCCTCGCTCCCCGACCAGATCGAGGTGACGGGGCACTGGGCGCCGATGCCGAAGCGCGAGGGCGGTCCGGCCGGGCCTGCCCCCGACAAGCGCCCCGACCCGTTCGAGACGACCGGCGCCTTCGCGCCGCCGCCCCGCTCCCAGGCGTCCGGCAGGCCGCCTGAGCCCGCTCGCGGGGACGCGCCCATGAACGTGTTCATGCGACCCGAGGGCCGTGGAGCGCCGGAAGGACCGTCGGAGACGACGGGCGCCTTCATGGCCGCCGACGGCCTCAACCGGCCGCAGCCGTCAGCTGGGCCCACGGGAGCTGGGCCGTTCGAGACGACTGGGGCCTTCAACCGTCCGGCACAGTGGGACGGGACTCCCGGCGACGAGCCGGGGGCGAACGAGACGCGCGACTTCAACGAGCCGTTCGGCTCCACGCAGGTGTTCGCGACGGGCGACGTGATCATCGAGCCCGCAGGGGGCGGCCCTGGCATGGGCGGCCCGTCCGGGCCGTTCAGGCTCGGCGTCGGGACGGCCGGTTCGGGCGGACCCGGTTCGGGTGGGCCTGGTCAGGTTGGGCCTGGTCCGGGGGACTCCGGCCCTGGTGGGCCGGGCGGTCCCGGCAGGCCCGGCTTCGGTCCGGACGGCCCTGCTTTCGGCGGTCCTGCTTTTGGCGGTCCTGGTCCGGATGGTCCTGCCTTCGGTGATCCTGGTGGCCCCGGTCCTGGTGGTCCTGGTTTCGGCGATCCCGCTTTCGGCGGCCCGAGTGGGCCGACCGGTCCTGGGGGCGCCGCGTTCGGCGGTCCCGGTCCGGACGGGCCCGGCTTCGGCGGTCAGGGGCCGGGCGGCGAAGGGCCCGGAGGGTTCCCGAGCGACCCGCCCGAGCCCGGTGACATCAAGGTGTACGGCTCGCCGACCATGGTGGACGCCTCCGCCCCGGCCTGGGCGGAAAGCCCCGACAACGGGTTCCTGGGCTCGGGCTGGTCCTCGGACGAGCCCGCGGACGAGGAGCCGCGCCGCCGTCGTGGCCGCAGGAAGGACGCCGACCACGACGTGCTCGGCCCCCCTCCCGGTGGCGGCGGTGGCCGGGCCAAGGTCGCCCTGCTCTCGGTGGCCGCCGTGGCCGTCGTCCTGGGTGGCACGGTCGCGGGCGTCAAGTTCATGAGCTCGTCCAAGGGCGCGGCCGACTGCGCCGGCAGCAGCTGCGCCGCCGTGGCGGTCACGAACCAGCCCGGGGCGAAGGTCACCGAGTCGGCCCCGGCCGACGAGGAGCCCACGGAGGAGCCGGCCGACGAGCCGAGCGAGGAGGACACCAAGGCCTCCGACTCGCCGAAGCCGACCGCCACGGTCGGGCCGCGTACGACCCGCCGTACGGCCTCCCCGACGCCCACCCCCACCAGGACCAAGACGAAGCAGGCCAAGCCGACCGACGACCCGTTCCCGACGGCCACCGAGGAGGCGACCGCCACCGAGGAGCCGACCGACGAGTCCACGACGATCAACGACCCGAACACCGGCGGCCGTCCCACCGACGCCGTCACCGCCGAGCCGGTGCCGACCGCGACGGTGCAGGCCCGGTCGGGCGCGGGCGGGCAGGCGGTCAACCTCGACTTCAACGTGGTCGACCAGGGACTGACCACCTACACGGCGCACCTGGACGTGGTCAACTCCTCCTCCGACGCCCTGTCGTCGCTCACGGTCTCGCTGCCGATCCGCGGCCGCGTGCTGAGCGTCACAGGCGGAGAGTGGAACCAGGACGGCGATCTGCTGATCATCGACATGCCGGAGTCCCTGGACACCGGCGGCTCGACCCAGCTGACGATCAGGGCCACGGGCCGCGGGGTCGCCCCCGCGAACTGCGGACTGGTCGGCGGGGACTGCGCCGTCAACTGACCACCGCCAACCAATAACCGCCGCCAACCAGCCGCCGGCCAACCGCCGCCAACCGGCCGCCGTCGACCAGCGGCCGGTCTCTGACGACGGCCCGGCACGAGCGGGTGGCCGGTCCCGCGGCGTCGCTCCGGCGGGAGGGACGCCGATCCTGGGGTGGTTGGATGGGTATATGACGCTTACGACCCCTCCGCGCGTGCTGACCGTCGCCGGTTCCGACTCCGGCGGCGGGGCAGGCATCCAGGCCGACCTCAAGACCATGCTGGCCATGGGCGTGCACGGCATGAGCGTCATCGCCGCGGTCACCGCCCAGAACTCGCTGGGCGTCCAGGGCTACTGGGAGCTGCCGCCCGAGGCCGTACGGGCGCAGCTCGGCTCGGTGCTGGGCGACATCGGCGCGCAGGCCGTCAAGACCGGCATGCTGGCCTCACCGGCGCTGGTGGAGGTCGTGGCGGAGGCGCTGGGCGGGTACGCGGCGCCGGTGGTGGTCGACCCGGTGGGAGTCTCCAAGCACGGCGACCCGTTGCTCGCGCCCGAGGCCGTCGAGACGGTCAGGACACGGCTGCTGCCGGTCGCCACCGTCGTCACGCCGAACCTGTGGGAGGTCGAGCAGCTCACCTCGGTCAAGGTCGAGGACGAGGACGACCTGCGCCGGGCCGCGGACGCGATCCTGGAGCTGGGGCCCGCCTGGGCGCTGATCAAGGGTGGCCACCTGCCGGGCGAGCCGGTGGACCTGCTCACGGACGGCACGAGCGAGTACCGCTTCTCCGCCGCCCGCCTCGACAACCGGCACACCCACGGCACGGGCTGCACGCTCGCCTCCGCCATCGCCTCCCGGCTGGCGCTGGGCGACGACGTGCCGACGGCCACGGGCGCGGCGAAGGAGTACGTGACGGGGGCCATCGCCCGGGGCTTCCCTCTTGGCGACGGCATCGGCCCGGTGGATCACGCCTGGCAGTGGCGCTGACCACGTACCAGGGCCGACCGGACTGCGGGGCGCGGGCCCGGGCATGGCGAAAGCCCGCCGCTCACGAGCTGAGCAGGCGGGCTTCGCGGAAGTCGAACTAGCGGGAGACCTTGCCCGCCTTGATGCACGAGGTGCAGACGTTCAGCTTCTTCGGCGTGCCGCCGATGACCGCGCGGACCGTCTGGATGTTGGGGTTCCAGCGACGGCGGGTGCGGCGGTGCGAGTGGGACACGTTGTTGCCGAAGGTCGGCCCCTTGCGGCAGACATCGCAGACGGAAGCCACGGTATCGCTCCTTAAAACAGTCGATGTAGCCCTGTCCGCGTGAATGCTTTCCGGGCGGAGGGCATGCCGGGACAACCGGCCAGCCAGACGAGAATATCCGATCCGCACCACTGCACGCGAACCAAGCTCACTGGACGGGCCGGGATACGGCGATATTCTCCACCATTAACGGTAGCCCAACAGGCCGGAGGCCGGGGCCGGTGGGCCGGGAGAGAGGTCGGGGCGCGCAGATGGAGGTTCTCGACCCGCCCGCGGTGCGCCGCTGGGCCCGCCTGGCCGCCGACGCGCTGGGCGGCGCGAGGGCGGAGATCGACGCGCTCAACGTGTTCCCGGTGGCCGACGGCGACACCGGCACCAACCTGCACCTCACCGTCCTGTCCGCCGCGGAGGCGGTCGAGGCGCTGCCGGACGACGTGGACGCCGCGGTGGTGTGGCAGACCCTCTCGTACGGCGCGCTGATCGGCGCGAGGGGCAACTCGGGCGTCATCGTCAGCCAGGCGCTGCGCGGGCTGGCCGAGGTGCTGAAGGACGGCTCCGCCGACCTGAGGGCGGGCCTGAGCAGGGCCGCGACGCTGGCGAGAGAGGCGGTGGCGCGGCCGGTCGAGGGCACCGTGCTGAGCGTGCTGGAGGCGGCGGCGCGGGCCGCGCAGGAGGCCGGGGGAGGCCTCGCGGAGGTCGCCGGGCGGGCGGCCGGCGCGGCGCGGGCGGCGCTGC
>NZ_JAHKRL010000357.1 GCF_019396405.1 Nonomuraea rhizosphaerae
CTGTGGGGAGCCCCCCCCCGCCGGCGTGGCAGGACGCGGCGAGGCGGGTGGCTTTGTTACTTGGCGGTCTGCCGGGTCACGGGAAGAGGCGCCCGTACTCGGCGAGGGCGACGGCGACGTCCACCTGCGCCCAGAACCGGTGGTAGTTGAAGACCGGCGCGGGGCCCGTGCCGTTCAGGAACGCGTTGACCTTCGGCCAGTCCGGGTCGTTGCGGTAGAACGACCGGATCGAGATGAACGTCGAGCTGGAGTTGATCGTGTCGCCGTTCGGCATCCGGCCGGTCCACCCGGACGGCACGTACACGGGGTCGTCGACGCGGTTGTAGTCGGTCTTGGTCTCCGGCACCGACACGCCCTCGGCGTCGCGGAAGCGCCAGATGCCGTCGAGCAGGGCCTTGGCCGTGTCCCTGGCCTGGGTGTGGTTCGCCCTGGCCGCGTAGTACATCAGCACCTTGGCGTACGCGCCGGCCACGCCCACGTCGGTGGTGCTGTCGGCGACCGTCACGTGCAGGCCGGAGTTGGCCGGCGGCATGCCGGTGCCGCTGAAGTCACCGGCCGGCTGGCCGGTCCAGCGCAGCGTGGACGGGATCTGGTACGTGCCGTCGGAGTTGATCGTGGTGTTGGCCAGCGCCCAGGTGACCCACTTGTCGAGGATGGTCTTGGCGTCGGAGTTGCCGGTGACGTTGTACAGCTCCGCCACCCGCTCCATGCTCCAGGCCTGGAAGCCGAACCACTGGTTGGAGGGCGGGTCGTGGTAGACCGGCTGCCAGTCGTAGGCCATGCCGAAGAACTTCGGCAGGCTGCTCGGCGGCGTCGCGTAGTGGCCCTCCCAGCTGTTGGTCGCGCCGCCGGCGATGGCGCCCTCGGACGACTGCAGCCACTTGTAGAACTGCAGCTGGCGGGTCATGCTCGTGCTCCAGTCCGCCGCGCCGCTCGAACTCCTGGGCCGCAGCGCGGAGACGTTGGCCAGCGCCCAGGCCGCGAACGGGTTCTGGTAGCCGGAGTGGTTGTGGCTGGAGCCGATGCGCCAGGCCCATCCGGCGTTGGAGTCGGTCGCGCCGCCCCACGCGTAGTACCAGGACAGCAGGTACGCCGAGGCGTCCTTGCCGGTGCCCGCCGCGCACTGCGGGCTCGCGCAGCCCGGCTTCTTGAAGTACTTGTCGTACATGGCGTAGCGCAGGTAGTCGCCCATCCTGGCGGCCTTGGCGACGGACGCGGAGACGTCGGCGGCCTTGTTCTGCGCGGTGGCCCAGGTCAGCGCCCAGTACGCGGCCTGCACGGCACGCGCGTCGGCGTCGGGGGCGTTGGTGTACTTCCACTGCTTGGCGTACGAGCTGTCCTTGATGAACAGGTCGAGGTAGCCGTTCGGCCCGCCGTGGGCGAAGGTGTCGCAGGACGGCTGCGGGAGCGTCTCGAAGACCGACTCCTCCGGACCGCGCTGGTAGGTGTTGATGTAGGCGGGTTTGGTGGTGCCGTCGCCGCAGCGGCCGAAGCCGTAGGTGTTGTCGACGTCGAGCAGCCAGTGCATGCCGTAGATGTCGCGGGTGCCGTACGCGGACTGCAGCTCGGCGGCCAGCGGGTCGGTCCCGACGGTGACGCCGGTGTCGAGCTGGCTCGGGTAGTTGCTGATCTCCAGGTGCTCGGGCGCGTACGTGGCCGGCTTGGCGGCGTTGTAGAACGAGTTCGTCGGCTGGTCGGCCGTGGCCGGGATGATGTACCTCTCCATCGAGGCCCACGCCGTGTTGAACTTCGACCAGTCGCCGGTGACCTGCCCGTAGGCCGCCTCCAGCCACAGGTAGTAGCTGTAGGCCTCGGAGGTGGTCTCGTGCCCGTGGTCCGGCGCCTCGACCATGAACGTCTCGATCGAGTGGTACGGCACGCCCTGCGGGGAGAAGTACCCGTTGGTGGGGTCGTGCAGCTCGTTGTAGAGCTCGACGAAGCGCCTGACGTACTCGTTGTCGCCGCCCACGTCGTCGTCGGCCTCGCTGAGGCTGACGTCGACCGGCGTGTAGCCGCTCGCGCTCACCCTGATCACGGCCGTTCCGCTGGTCGTGTCGGTGTCGTTGGCGGCGGCGATCGTGACGTTCTGGGCGGTGTTCCAGTTGGACGGGGTGAAGGTTAGGCTCGCGCCGCCCGAGACCGTCAGGTCGCTGTCACCGCTGACCCGTGCCGTCGTGACGGTCACGTTGGCGGAGGGCGCCTGCGACAGCCGCACCCCGAAGGTCGCGGTGCCGGCCTCCGGAACGGACAGCGTCGTCGGGCTGACCACGAGCGCCGGGCCGGTGTTCGGGGAGACCGTGATGCCGACGGGCGCCGAGGTGGTGCTGGCCCCGCCGTTGTCGGTGGCCACGGCGGTGATCGAGTAGGTGCCCGCGGCCACGTTCGTCCAGCTGAACGCGTACGGCGAGGCGGTGTCGCTGTTGAGCAGCGTGCTGCCCTGGTAGAAGTCGACCTTGGCGATCGTGCCGTTGGAGTCGGCGGCGGTGGCCGCGAGCGGCACGGTCGCGGGCGCCGTGAAGGTCTGCCCGGCGGTGGGCGAGGTGAGCGAGACGGTCGGCGCGGCGTTGGCGCCCGTGCAGGTCACGCCGTTGATCGTGAACGACGTGGGCTTGGGGTTGGAGCCGCTCCACGTGCCGTTGAAGCCGATGTTGGTGGAGGCGCCGGTGGGCAGGTTGCCGTTCCAGTCGAGGTTTCTGGCGGTGACGGCCTGGCCGTTCTGCGCCCAGGTGGCGCTCCAGCCCTGGCTGATCTTCTGCGTGGTCAGCGGGAAGGTGAAGCCGAGGGTCCAGCCGCTGATCGGGTCGCCGACGTTCTTGATGGTGACGCCGGCGGTGAACCCGCCGTTCCAGTCGTTGGTGGTGTAGGTGACCTCACAGGCGACGGCCGCGCTGGCGGGCGCGGCCGCCAGCG
>NZ_JAHKRL010000358.1 GCF_019396405.1 Nonomuraea rhizosphaerae
TGATCGGCGACGCCTGGTCACCTTTGGCTGTTCAGTTGTCTCCCCGTCGGGGCCGTTGGCCCCGCCGTTGGGCTCGTTCTCGAGCATGCGGGCGCTCTCCCGTCAGCTCCCGGGCGCGTCGCCGCGCCGCGCAGGAGCCCTCGTGTCTCGTTGTCCGCCCGCGCTCCTCGGGAGAAGCGCAGGCGCCAAGTCCTGTCAGCGGTCGTACCCCGCTCTCGCAAGGCACTTCATCAACCGGCGACGTGCTCACCCGCCGAACCGTCCTCGCCGCCGCGCGTAATGTCGCGGTCAAGGTCGAGCGGATCGGCAAGCGCACCGGTGCTGGCGTCGAGCGGCCCCTGCGCCAGCCTGGTCACCTCGGGGGGAACCGGCGGCGCGAAGTCGGCCACAAGGCGCAGCCCTGTGAGCACATCGTCGGGTCGTACGGCCGGAGTCACGTGCCGAACAACCATGCGCAGTATGACACACGACTGTCCTGGCACCTGAGCTGCGGTTCTGTCTGTTCCCTCGGGCACCTCGAGCCTCAGCACCGCCTCCCGGGCGTCGAAGCGTCGGGGCCCCTTCTTGGTCAGGCGTTCGACCTCCACGGCGCCGGAGGCGAGGAATTTCGCCACCGCCGTCTCCGCGAGCTCTCGGTCGGCGCCGGGCAACCGCACCACCCACTCCGAGGCCTCCAAGCGGTCGGCCAGCCCGGACTGGGTGGCCTCCACGACGTCGAGCACGTCGAGACCCGGCGGCAGCGAAGCATCCAGATCGGCACGGATCCGACCCGGTTCGCACAACTTCGTGACGCCGATCTCCAGGTACTCGGCCTCGCTGGCGACGCCGGTCGGCGCCGCGCCCGCGTAGGAGATCTTCGGATGGGGCGAGAAGCCCGCGCTGAAGGCCACCGGAATGCCGGCACGGCGGACCGCCCTCTCGACGGCCCGCGAGATGTCGCGGTGGCTGCTGAAGCGCAGGCGTCCGCGCTTGGCGTAGCGCACACGCAGGCGCTGCACCGTTGGCGCGGGCGGTGGCCCATCAGGAACAGGTTTCAGAGCTGGTCGTCCTTCCCGTGTCGAAGTTCCTTGTCTCAGGATAAGCCGCTTCGACGACTTGGCGTCTCAGGATCATGCACGGCGAGGCACGGCCCGCGCACTCAGCGCGGCTGGACCACCGTCAGGGGAAGGAGTTTGCGGCCCGTGGGACCGATTTGGATTTCTGTCCCCATGGTGGGGCAGACGCCGCAGTCGTAGCAGGGGGTCCACCGGCAGTCCTCCACCTCGGCGCCCGAGACGGCCTCCTGCCAGTCCTGCCACAGCCACTCACGGTCGAGCCCCGCGTCGAGATGGTCCCAGGGCAGGACCTCGTTCTCCTCGCGCTCGCGCGTGGTGTACCAGTCGACGTCGACGCCGGCCTTCTCGGCCGAGGCCATCCACCGCTCGTACGAGAAGTGCTCGCTCCACCCGTCGAAACGCCCGCCGTCCTCCCAGACGGCCCGGATCACCGCGCCCACCCGGCGGTCGCCGCGCGAGAGCAGGCCCTCCACGATGGACGGCTTGCCGTCGTGGTAGCGGAAGCCGATGGCCCGGCCGAACTCCCGGTCGCCGCGCAGCGAGTCGCGCAGCGCCTTGAGCCGCCGGTCGACGGTCTCGTGGTCGGCCTGGCTCGCCCACTGGAACGGCGTGTGCGGCTTGGGCACGAACCCCCCGATGGAGACCGTGCACCGGATGTCGCGCGAGCCGGTGATCTCGCGGCCCGCCTTGATGACCTTCTTGGCCAGGTCGCCGATGCCGGACACGTCCTCGTCGGTCTCGGTGGGCAGCCCGCACATGAAGTACAGCTTGACCTGCCGCCAGCCCTGCGAGTAGGCCGTGGTGACGGTGCGGATCAGGTCTTCCTCGGTGACCATCTTGTTGATCACCTTGCGCATGCGCTCGGAGCCGCCCTCGGGGGCGAAGGTCAGGCCGGAGCGCCTGCCGTTCCTGGAGAACTCGTTGGCCAGGTCGATGTTGAACGCGTCGACGCGGGTCGAGGGCAGCGACAGCGAGGTGTTGGTGCCCTCGTAGCGGTCGGCCAGGCCCTTGGCGACCTCGCCGATCTCCGAGTGGTCGGCCGACGACAGCGACAGCAGCCCGACCTCGTTGAAGCCGGACTCCTTGATGCCGTTCTCGACCATCGCGCCGATCGTGGTGATCGACCGCTCGCGCACCGGGCGGGTGATCATGCCCGCCTGGCAGAAGCGGCAGCCGCGCGTGCAGCCGCGGAAGATCTCCACGCTGAACCGCTCGTGCACGGTCTCGGCCAGCGGGACCAGCGGCTTCTTCGGGTAGGGCCACTCGTCGAGGTCCATGACCGTGTGCTTGTGCACCCGCCACGGGACGTCGGGCCGGTTGGGCGCGACCCGCTTGATGCGGCCGTCTGGGTGGTAGTCGACGTCGTAGAACTTCGGCACGTACACGCCGCCGGACTCGGCCAGCCGCATCAGCAGCTCGTCGCGCCCGCCGGGGCTGCCCTCGGCCTTCCACTCGCGGATGACCTCGGAGATGGCGATCGCGATCTGCTCGCCGTCGCCCAGCACGGCCGCGTCGAGGAAGTCGGCGATCGGCTCGGGGTTGAAGGCCGCGTGGCCGCCCGCCAGCACGATCGGGTCGTCGTCGCCGCGATCGACCGCCGCCAGCGGGATGCCCGCCAGGTCGAGGGCGGTCAGCATGTTGGTGTAGCCCAGCTCGGTGGAGAACGACAGGCCGAGCACGTCGAAGGCGCGCACCGGCCGGTGGGCGTCCACGGTGAACTGCGGCACGCCCTCGGCGCGCATCAGCGCCTCCAGGTCGGGCCACACCGCGTAGGTGCGCTCGGCCAGCGTGCCGGGCAGCTCGTTGAGGATCTCGTACAGGATCGCCACGCCCTGGTTGGGCAGCCCCACCTCGTACGCGTCCGGGTACATCAGCGCCCAGCGCACGTCGGCGGAGTCCCAGTCCTTCACAGTCGAGTTGAGCTCACCCCCGACGTACTGGATGGGCTTCTGCACCTTGGGCAGCAGCGCTTCCAGGCGGGGGAAAATCGACTCGACAGACATAGCACCCAGGGTAGCGGCGGTCAGACCGTGGCCGGCCCCGGGATGTCGATGTCCTTGCCGCTCAGCACGACGATTTTATGTCTTTCGTAGCAGGTCAGCTCGATCGCGATGACGCCGCTGTCCAGGTTGTGCACGGCTGTGATGTGGTTGGCGGGCAGGAGGAAGCGCTCCTCGCACTCGTCGCAGTAAGCCAGGAACATAGTCTAATTAAACGACTGCTCGCGGATTCTGATGGCCTGGAGAAGCCCAATCGAGATGAGATTCGCGAATGTGGCGGTTCCGCCGTACGAGACGAACGGCAGCGGAAGGCCGGTGATCGGCATGATGCCGATCGTCATCCCCACGTTGACGAACGTCTGGAACGCCAGCCAGCACACGATCGTCCCGGCCACGAGCGTGCCGAACCTGTCGTCGCACTGCCTGGCGATCTTCAGCCCGCGCACCAGCACCACGCCGAGCAGCAGCACGACGGTCAGCGAGCCGAGGAAGCCGAACTCCTCGCCCGCCACGGTGAAGATGAAGTCGGTGTGCTGCTCGGGCACGAACCGGCCAGTCGTCTGCCCGCCCCCGAACAGCCCCTTGCCGAACACCTGCCCCGAGCCGATCGCGATGAGCGACTGCGTGCTGTTGTAGCCGACGCCGCGCGGGTCCACCCGCGGGTCGAGGAAGGCGGTGAAGCGCGCCACCTGGTACGGCTCCAGCATCTGGAAGGCGAACACGCAGAACACCCCGGCCGCCGCCACCAGCCCGAGCAGGAAGATCCACCGCTTGCGCACCCCGCCCAGCACCAGCCCGGCGGCCGTGATCACGGCCAGCACGAGCGCGGTCCCGAGGTCCGGCTGGAGCATCACCAGCCCCATCGTCAGCGCCGCGGCGAGCAACGCCAGCACCATGTCGAGCCCTCGCGGCCGGTCGCTGCCCTCGGCGGGCTGGGCCAGCAGCATCGCGATGATGAGCAGCAGCCCCAGCTTGGCGAACTCCGACGGCTGCACCGCGAAGCCGCCGCCGAGCAGGATCCACGAGTGCGAGCCGTTGATGGTGGCGCCCAGCGGCGTGATCACCAGCCCCAGCCCGACCAGCGACAGCACGAACACCAGCGGCGCGTAGGCGCGCATCGCGCGATGGTCGATCATCGCCACCGCCCCGCACAGCAGCACGCCGATGCCGACGTTCAGCATGTGCTTCTTGACCAGCCCCGTGGAGCCGGGCGCCCACGTGCGGGTCGAGGACCACACCAGCAGCGTGCCGATCACGCACAGCGCGGCGACGGCGACCAGCATCACCCCGTCCAGCCGCCACACGGCCGACTCCGCGCCGACCGCCCGCCGGGCGAACGAGCGCCGCCCGGCCATCAACGTACGGTCCATCACTCCCCCGCAGCCGCCGTCACGACCCGCGCCGCGACCGTCCCGTCGGCCCTGAACTTCGGCAGCTTGGACACCGGCCTCCAGCCGGGCAGGGCGGCCTTCTTCTTGTAGGCGGCGAAGCCGAAGATGCCCTCGTAGATCTCCCGCGCGGCCGGCGCGGCGGTCGAGGCGCCCATCCCGCCCTGCGACACCATGACGACCACGACAAAACGCGGGTCGTACGTGGGCGCGAACGAGGCGAACCAGGAGGTGTCCTGCTTGCCCCACACCTCCGCGGTGCCGGTCTTGCCGCCGATCGGCATCTTCTTCATCGGGAAGCCCATGAACGCCCCCCGCGCCGTGCCGTCCGAGGGCACCTGGCTGAGCGCGCTCTTGATGTAGAGCCGCTCCTTCTTCGACAGCGGCAGCTTGCCGACCACCGGCACCTCGATGCGGCTGACCGGCGTGCCGTCGGGCCGCACCGTCGCCCAGCCGATGCGCGGGCTGCGCAACTTGCCGTCGCTCACGATCGCCGCGTACGCCCTGGCCAGCTGCAGCGGCGTCACCAGCACGTCGCCCTGACCGATCGAGAAGTTCGCCGAGTCACCGGCGCGCAGCAGGAACCCTTCCAGGCAGTTCTCGTTGGCCAGCCGCTTGAGGAACTCGGCCCGCGACCTGTCCTTCTCCTCCGGATAGCCGGTCCTGGCGCGTTTGCAGCTGGTGCCGCTGGTCTGCGCCCACGTGTCCTTCTTCCAGGTGCGGTCGGGGATGCGCCCGGCCGACTCGCCCGGCAGGTCGATGCCGGTGGGCCTGCCGAACCCGAACTTCCTGGCCGTGTTCGCGAACACTTCCTTCGCCGGCTTCTTGGGGCTCGGATGCAGCCCGCCGTCCTTCAGCCACTGCTCGTACGCCGCCTTGTAGAAGATCGTGTCGCACGACTTGACCAGCGCGGTGTGCAGGTTCATCGAGCCGAGCCCGATGCCGCGGAAGTTGTGGAAGGCCCGGTCGCCCACGTTGACCGCGCCGGGGCAGTTGTAGGTGCCGTTGATCGGGTACCCGGCCCGCAGCATCGACGACACCGACGACACCTTGAACGTCGAGCCCGGCGCGAACATCCCGTTCAGCGCCCGCGACACCAGCGGCTTGCCCGTGGCGTTCGACAGCAGCCGCTGGTAGCCCTGGGCGGAGATGCCGCCCGCCCAGACGGCCGGGTCGTACCCCGGCTGGCTGGCCAGCGCGATCACCCGCCCGGTCGACGGGTCGAGCACGACCGCGGCGGCGCCGTCGGCCTGGGGCGCGTTCTTCATCGCGTGCTGCAGCGCCTGCTCGGCGATGGTCTGCACGCGGGCGTCGATGCTGGTGACCAGCGTGTCGCCGCTGATCGGCGCCCGCTGCTCCTCCACCCCGATGGCCTTGCCCATCCGGTCCACCTGGACCCGCCGCAGCCCGGCCTTGCCGCGCAGCTCCTCGTCGTAGACGTACTCCAGCCCGTCGCGGCCGGCCAGGTCCACGCCGGAGAACGCGGCCTTCAGCCCCTCGCGCTTCTCCAGCTCGTCCTCGGTGACCGGCTGCAGGTAGCCGAGCATCTGCGCCCCCGCCCTGCCGCCGGGGTGCTGCCTGACCGACTGCACCTCGGCGGTGATGCCGGGGAACTCCTCCTGCCGCTCCAGGATCTGCAGCGCCTCACGGGTGTCGGCCTTCTGCTTGACCGGGATGGCCTGGTACGGCGAGCCGGTCCAGCAGGGCTTGCCCACCCCGGGCCCGCACGGCGTGATGCGCCGCTGCAGCGACGAGACCGGCTCGCCGAGCACCTCGCCGAGCTTGCGCAGCACCGGCAGTCCCTGGTCGGGCATCCTGAGCAGCCCCGCCCTGTCGACCGACACGACCAGCGAGGTCTGGTTGCGCACCAGCGGCCGCCCGGAGGCGTCGAGGATCTGCCCGCGCACGGCGGGCACGATCACCGATCGCGTCCTGGTCTCGGTGGCCCGGTTCACCAGCTCCTGCCCGCGTACGACCTGCACCTGCCACAGCCGCAGGCCGAGCGCCGCCAGCACCGCCAGCACGATCACCTGGAGCACGACCAGCCTGGTCCGCATCCTGATCATTTCAGCAGCCTCGGCCGTGGCCGCTCGCGCGTGATCAGCCAGATGACCAGCGGCGAGACGATCAGCGTGTAGACGGCCGAGACCGGTATCCGCTCGGTCAGCGTCTCCAGCGTCACCCGCGGATCGGCGACCAGCCCGCCGAGCGCCGCCGCCACCAGCGGCGCGATCAGCACGCACAGCACGACGGTCGTCACGGTCCCGCCGATGCCGCGCCCCGCGACATAGCCGACCAGCGCGAACACGAACGCGTACATCCCCATCAAATGCGCCGTCGGCGGAATCAGGTCCACCAGCAGCCCGGCGCAGAACCCGGCCACCACCCCCGCGGCCGGGCCGCGCAGCAACGCCACGGCCACCACGGCCAGCAGCACCAGATCGGGCGCCCCGCCCGCCGGCAACGGCAACCGGTTCACCAGCATGACCTGCACCAGCAGGGCACCCAGCACGCACAGCGCGGCTGTCATCGCGCCCCCTCCTTGCGTGGCGACACGGCCCCCTGCCGGTCGCGTGGCCGCGGCTGGCCCCCACGTGCGCGGGGCAGCGCGGCTTCTCTTGCCACCTGCGGCTCGCGGGGCAGCACGGCGTCCTTCGGATCCTTGGCGGGCGCGCGGACCACCACGCCGACCACGTCGAGGGCCGTCAGGTCCGCGTACGGCCTGGCGTACGCGATGCGGGTCAGCTCACCCGGCGTCGCCTCCACCCGTTCGATCACCCCGATCGGCACCCCCGCCACGTACGGCGCGCCACGCTGGGACCCGAAGCTGACGATGCGCCCGCCACGGGTGATCGGCGCGGTCGAGTCGAGCAGCCGGAACCGCACGAGCCGCCCGTTCTCCCCCACCCCGTGCACGACGCCGATCTCCTGCCCGCCCTCCAGCCTGGCCCCCGCGGCCGAGGCCGGGTCGCTGATCAGCACCACGGTCGAGGTGTCCGACGACACCTGGACGACCCGGCCGATCAGCCCCTCGCCGTTGAGAACGGTCATCTCAGGACGCACGCCGTCACGCGTTCCCACGTCGATCTGGACCGCGTCCTCGAAGCCGGGCTGGCCGCGCCTGGCGACCACGCTGGCCGTCACGATCTTGTAGCCGCCCAGCCCCGCCGTGCCGAGCAGCTTCCTCAGCTCGGTCGAGCGGACGGCGTCGAGCCTGTTGGAGGCCAGCCCGGCACGTAGTTTCGCGTTCTCGGTCTTGAGCCGGTCGAGCTCGGCCTGCGCGCCGGGCGCGTTGACGAGGGCGGCGACGAAGCCGCCCACGGGGCGGGCGACGGAGCCGCCGATCCGCTCCACCGTGCCGAAGAACCACGAGCCCGCCGACCGCAGCGGCCACAGCGGCGAGGCGACGCCGGCGCGGTGGTCGACGGTCAGGATGACCAGCGACATCGTGAGCAGTACCCCGAGGAACAGCCGAGCGCGTTGCAACTCTCTCATCAGCGACGTGACTCCGGAACGAGCACCTGCTGCAGCACCTCGAACTCCTCCACGCACTTGCCCGAGCCCAGCGCCACCGAGTCGAGCGCGTTCTCGACGAGGTGGACCGGCATCCCGGTCTCGGACTTGATGCGCTCGTCCATGCCCTTGAGCAGCGCGCCGCCGCCGGTGAGCGCGATGCCGCGGTCCATCAGGTCGCCGGACAGTTCCGGCGGGCACTTGTCGAGCGTGGTCTTGACGGCGTCCACGATGGTGTTGACCGGTTCCTCGGTCGCCTTGCGTATCTCCTCGCCCGACACCACGATCGTCTTCGGCAGGCCGCTGACCAGGTCACGGCCGCGGATCTCGGCGTGCGACTCCTCACCGATGGGGCACGCCGAGCCGATGGCCATCTTGATCTCCTCGGCGGTGCGCTCGCCGAGCATGAGCGAGAACTCCTTCTTCGCGAACGTGATCACCGCCTGGTCGAGCTCGTCCCCGCCGACCCTGATCGACTGGCTGGTCACCACGCCGCCCATCGAGATGATGGCGACCTCCGTGGTGCCGCCGCCGATGTCGACGACCATGTTGCCGGTGGGCTCGTGCACGGGCAGCCCGGCGCCGATCGCCGCGGCCATGGGCTCCTCGACGATGTACACCTTGCGGGCGCCCGCCTGGTACCCGGCCTCCTTGACGGCCCGCTGCTCGACCCCGGTGATCCCGCTGGGCACGGCGATGATGATGCGAGGCTTCGCGAAGTGCCGCCTCTTGTGCACCCTTTGGATGAAATAACGCAACATCCGCTCGGTCACGTCAAAATCGGCGATCACGCCGTCCTTGAGCGGCCGCACGGCCACGATGTTGCCGGGTGTCCGGCCGATCATCCGCTTGGCCTCGATGCCCACCGCGACGATCCGCCCCGTGGCGGTGTTGATCGCGACTACGGACGGCTCATTGAGCACGATGCCCCGCCCGCGCACGTAAACGAGCGTGTTGGCGGTGCCGAGGTCGACCGCCATGTCACGGCCGAGAAACGCGAGCTTGCTGCCCATGGGGAACGGAGCCTTCCGTAATGTCGTTCGCCAATGACTACGGATCGAATTCGAATCGTAACGTGACGTTACCCACCAGGGCGCGCAATGAGCCCTCTCCGCCAGACAAATTCTGCGCCCCCTCCGGCAGGCCCGATGGCGTCGGGGACAGCGGACAACATTCGCCCTCCGTCTTGCACCGTTTTGACCCACCTACACCCACAACCCACCCCGCCGGCCGCCACCCCCTCACCTGGCGACCCAGCCCCCGGCCAGCCGTCACCCCGTGACCCGGCCCCGCCTCTGAGCAGCGCTGCAGGCCTCCACCGCCCTGCTCAGCGCCGCAACAGCCCGTTCCCACACCCTGGACCCCAGTCGAGGTATGGACGCCTCACAGCCCACCTCAGGCCCACCTCACACCTCCATGGGGTAGCCCCTTGCACGCCTCCATGCCGAGGCGCCCGCCGTCATCCCTCCGCCGAGACAAGCACCCGCACACTTCCCGCCCGCACACTTCCCCGCTCGCTTGCTCCACCGCCCCTGCATCCCTCGCCCACTACTTCCTCGCCTGCGCATTTCCCTCCGGCGGACCTCTCAGCCTGTGCACTTCCTCACCCGCAACACGACCATCACCACTCCCACGACCATCCCCACATTCAGGCACTCCTTTCCCCCGCCCACCAAGCAGCGCCGCAGTCCAGCGCCGAAGCCCCGTACCTGCAGAGATCCCCATACACAGCAAAATGCCCGCCACCATTACGGCAGCGGGCATTCACGGTCGCGGGCGACAGCCGCGCGTCCAATTCCGGCCAGCCAGGCCGACCAGCTAGACCGGCCAAGCCAACCAGGCGAACTAGAACCGATCGGGGAAGAAGATCTTGATCTCCCGAGCCGCCGACTCCGGCGAGTCGGACCCGTGGACGACGTTCTCGCCGATCTCCAGCGCGTGGTCCCCGCGGATCGTGCCGGGAGCCGACTTGACCGGGTCGGTGAGCCCCGCGAGCGCCCGGAACGCCTCGACGGCCCGCGGCCCCTCCAGCACGAGCGCGACGAGCGACCCCGACGTGATGAACTCGACGAGCTCGCCGAAGAACGGCCGCTCGGAGTGCTCGGCGTAGTGGGCCTTGGCGGTGTCGACGTCGAGGGTGCGCAGGTCCATCGCCACGACCTTGAGGCCCTTGCGCTCCACGCGGGCGATCACGTCACCGATGAGGCCACGCTTCACCCCGTCGGGCTTGATCAGGACAAGAGTGCGCTCGGACACTTGAGGTTCTCCTTCGAACAGAGTGTGGGATGCGGCCACGTGCACCGGCTTGATCCGCGGGGGAATCGGCCCGGGGGACGCAGGAGTTCGCGTCGCGGTGGCTGCGCCTCAGCTTACCGTCCCGCGACGGCTCCCCCGGCTGCGCGTGCATACCACGTACGTGGTGCGGCCCGCACTACGGGGACACGGAGTCCTCGGGCGACTGAGCGGGAGGCGGCACCGGCGGTACGGAGCCCTCATCACCGCCAGAACCCCCGCCCGACGTCCTGGATCCCGTCGAAGCGGAAACCCGAGCCGTCTTCGCTCCCCCACCAGCGGAATCATCGAACCGGCTCCCCCACCCGGAGGAGACCCGCCCCGCGGCCCCGCCCCCACCCGCACTGTCGTCATCGACCACAGCACCGGACTTGTCAGTACCAGGCTCGTCAGCCCCCGTCCCCCCAACGACCCGCCCGCCGCCGCCCGCGGCGGACATCCCGGCACCGCCCGAAGCAGGATCCTCCAGCAAGGACGCCTCACGACCGTGCCCGGGCCCGCCTGGCTCAGAAGGACCGGACCCATCGTCCCCGTCGCCGGGCCCGGAGCGGCGCGCCATCAGCGCCGCCAGCAGGATGACCGCCACGACCAGGAACCCGCCGATCAACGACCACAGATGCAGCGAGCCCACGAACCGGTCCACCAGCTGCTGCGCCACCGTGACCCCGCGCAACATCATCAACTGGACCCCGGTCGCCAGCAGATAGCCGGCCAGCACGCCGGGGAAGCACAGCGCCAGCCCGTACAGCCCCGCCCCGATCCCCGCCCGGCCGAGCGCGGACGTGAGCGCCACCGCCGCCCCCATCGCCAGCAGCGCGAACGGGATCACCAGCACGAGCCCGTCGGGCGCCGGCACGACCACGCGCACCGAGCACAGCCCGACCACCATCGCCAGCAGCCCCAGCGGAGTCAGCCACCGGGCACCGGCGAACAGCCGCGCCGCCACGGCCGCCCCCACTCCCAGCAGCCCTGCCACCAGGAAGGGAATCCACAGCCCCGTCATGCCAGGGCCGCCGAGGCCGCGCATCTCGACGTACGTCACCTGGGCCATGCTCGGCAGCAGCACCACGCCGATCGCGACCATCACGTACGACAGCGTGCGTCCTTCGCGCCCGCCCATGGAGGCCATCGTGAGCAGCGCCACGATCGCCAGCGCGGCGAGCAGGATGACCAGCCCGGCGCCCCACGCCTCGCTCGCGGTGCTGATCGCCACCACGGCGATGCCCACCGCGGGCACGCTCGCCAGCAGCAACCGCGTGCGCTCGTCGGCCCGGGGCGTCGGCGTCGGCGGCTGTCCTTGCACCAGCCAGAGGACGAAGTAGATCGCCGCGAGGACGAGCGCCACCCCGGTCAGCATCGGGTACGGCTGGAGTGTGACCCTCCAGTCCTGCACGTTGTCGAGCGGCCACAGCGCGAGCGCCTGGGCGCCCAGCAGGCTGAACGCGAGCATGCCGGTCCACACCCCCCGCAGCGCGGGCGAGCGGCCCCAGGCGGCGACGAGGGTGGCGGGCACGAGCAGGCCGGCGCCGATCCCGTGCAGGATGCGCAGCACGGCCACCACGAACGTCGAGCCCGCGAAGCCGCCCGCCACGTCGGCCAGGGCGAGCAGCGTGAGCCCGCCGACCAGCATGTGGGCGACCTTGACGCGGCGCAGCGCCACCGCGCCGAGCGGCACGGTGAGGATCATCGCCGGCAGTGCCAGCCCGTGCGCGCGCATCAGGGCGAGCTTGTCGAAGCTCTCCGGCAGCAGGCCCGAGACGATGGACACGGTGTTGGGGATCGAGATGATCGCCAACGGCAGCGCGACGACGATGAGCAGCCCGAGCACCCAGTCGAGCAGCCATGGGAACCTGGCACGTGCGGTGGGTCCCGTGGATGACTCGTTCGGGGACCGTTGAAGCGGGGGGACGGTCATGTTCGCCGACTTTAGCGGGAAGTCACGCCCTCGACACGGCGAGCGACGATAATCGCGGTGATCCACAGCGCCGCGAACAGCGCTCCCAAGAAGAACATAGTGGGCACAACGAACCCCGCGGCGATCGCCAGCACCTGCACCACGCTGCCCGCCACGTACGCGAAAGGCCTCTTGAGCAGCCCGGCGACGACCACGCAGAGCACGGCGAGCCCGAGCCCGACCGTGAGCGCCACCGGGGTGGAGATACCGCTGTTGATCGCCACGGGCGTAATCAGCCCCGCGACGATCGCCTCCATGCCGAGCACACTGGCGCCGAGCCGGCGCATGCCCGGGGTCACCTCGAAGTTCATCACACACCGTCCGCCTTGAGCAGATGGCGGGCATCTCCCGCCGTCACGACCGAGCCGGTGATGAGCACGCCCGTACCGCTGAACTCGCCTTCAGCATCGGCGAGGGCGATGCCCGTGTCGATGGCCTCGTCGAGGCGTTCGACCACGCGTACGCGTTCCTCCCCGAACAACGGCACCGCCCGAGCCGCCAGCTCCTGCGCCGTCATGGACCTGGGCGAGGAGTTGCGCGTGACCACGATCTCGTCCAGCACCGGCTCCAGCAGGTCGAGCAGGGTGTCGACGTCCTTGTCCGCCATCACGGCGACGACGCCGACCACCTTCGCGAACCCGAACGCCTCGTGCAACGCCTCAAGCGTCGCCTCCATCCCGCCCGGGTTGTGCGCGGCGTCGACCACCACCGTGGGATCGCGCCGCACCACCTCCATCCGCCCCGGCGAGCTGACCTGCGCGAACGCCTGCCGTACCAGCTCCACGTCGAGCGGCTCGTCCCCTCCGGTCAACGCCTCGACCGCCGCCAGCGCGCAAACGGCATTGCCGGCCTGATGCGCCCCGTACAGAGGCAGATAGACCTCCTCGTAGACACCCTTGAGCCCCCGCAATGTCAGCAACTGCCCGCCCATCGCCACCTCACGGGCGAGCACCCCGAACTCCAGCCCTTCCCGCGCCACCACCGCCCCCACCTCGGCGGCCCGCCGCATCAGCACCTCCGCGGCCTCAAGCGTCTGCTGAGCCAGCACCGCCGTGGCACCAGGCTTGATGATCCCCGCCTTCTCCCCCGCGATACTCGGAATGTCAGGCCCGAGCCTGTCGGTATGGTCAAGCGAAATAGGCGTGATCACAGCAACAGTCCCGTCGGCGACATTGGTGGCGTCCCATGACCCACCCATCCCCGCCTCGACCACCGCGACATCAACCGGCGTGTCGGCAAAAGCCGCGAACGCCATGGCCGTGAGCAGCTCAAAAAACTGGATCCGCCGCCCCTGCGTGTCGTTCAACTCCACATAAGGCGCGATCTCCTCATACACCTCCGCGAACCGCTCCTCCGTCAACGGCTGCCCGTCAACGGTGATGCGCTCGCGCATGGAGATCAGGTGCGGGCTCGTGAACCGCCCCACCCGCAGGTTCCGCTCCCTCAACAGCGCCTCGACCAACCGCGCCGTACTCGTCTTCCCGTTTGTCCCCGCTATGTGAATGACGGGGTACGCCCGCTGCGGCGAGCCGAGCAGGTCCAAGAGAGCCGCGATCCGGTCCAGCGTCGGCTCGAAGTCCCACTCGACGCCTCGGTCCATGATCGCGCGTTCAACCGCACGATAGTCCACCCCTCAACCCTACTGACCACCCAGACCACTCCCCACCCCGACGCCCCCACCCCCTGCGACGACAACCTCAAACCGCCCGCTTCCCTCTCTCCTCGCGCCCTCTCTCGTCATAGCCCAACCCACCAAACGCGATGTCGACTGTGTGACAGCAGCCAACACAACAAGCTCCACCCTGACTGCAATCAAAATCGCAACCGCACCAACCAACGGCGAAAGCTAACGCCTAGGCTGTACGCCACCCAGCCAATTACGCCGCCGACCTCATGAATGTCGAGCACACCGCAAAAGCACATGTGTCGACGAAGTGCACTGCGTCAACGTCGGCGCGAGAGCGCCCACCGCGGAGACGCAGCGTCAGGCCGGCAGGGCAAGCCCGTAGCCGACCTGGCGCCACCGCTCCGCAGCTGTGCGCAGCCGTCGGTGGCCGTCCGTTGCTG
>NZ_JAHKRL010000359.1 GCF_019396405.1 Nonomuraea rhizosphaerae
ACCCCGGCCCGGCCGGCGCGCGCGGTCGCCCGGCCCGCGCCGGCGACCCCCCGGCCCACGCGGCGGGAGATCTCGCGAGCTGTGTCCCAGCCTCCGTCGCCTCCGTCCACGGTTACCAGTCTTACCCGATCCGCCCGCGGCATCGACGGCGGATCGCCCGAGTACGGACCGACACCTGCCCGGTGGCCCCCCGACAGAGGCCCGAGTGCCCCCGGTACGAGGCCGATCGGTCCGGGATGGGCAGTGTGGGCACCTTGAGGTCCGCCCATGGGAGACAATGAAGTGTGAGCGAACAGCACCTTCCGGCGCAGGTGGTCCGATGACCCGCACCCGGACCCGTGTCTCCCCGCCCGACCAGGCATGTGTCGCGGCGGTGGATGTGGCGCGCGCCGCCGCGGAGGAGCTCGCGCGGCCGGGCGAGCCGGGCGAGCACCTCGGGTACGAGGCCGAGGGCGACCGTATCGTCACCCACTACTTCGCCTGCCAGGACCGGGCCTACCGGGGCTGGCGCTGGGCCGTCACCGTCACCCGCGCCTCCCGCGCCAAGAACGTCACCGTCAGCGAGGCCGTGCTGCTGCCCGGCACGGGCGCCATGCTGGCCCCGGAGTGGCTGCCGTGGAGCGAGCGGCTGCGACCGGGTGATCTGGGCGTCGGCGACCTGCTGCCGACGCCGGACGACGACGACCGGCTCGCGCCCGGTTTCACCGAGGCCGGCGACGACTCAGACCACCAGATGATTTTCGAGTACGGCCTGGGCCGGGCACGTGTGCTCTCGGCCATCGGCAAGGACCGAGCTGCCAGACGCTGGCACTCGGGCGAGCACGGGCCGCACACTCCGATCGCACACGCCGCTCCCGCGCAGTGTTCCACCTGCGGGTTCTACTGGCTGCTCGCGGGTGGGCTCCGGCAGGAGTTCGGAGTGTGCGCCAATGAGTACGCGCCCGACGACGGCAAGGTGGTCACCGCCGACCACGGCTGCGGCGCGCACTCGGAGGCCGCGGTCATGCCGCCGCCCGTCGAGCAGGCCATGCCCATCCTGGACGACCTGGGGTTCGACCTGATCGAGGAGGAGGCGGGCTCGGTGGACGAGTCGGCCACCGAGGAGCTCGGCCACTCGTGATTCGCGGCGTGGCCGCGAGTGTCGGTGGGGACCGCTAGCCTACGGTGGCCCCCACACCGGCGGGACTTCCGCCCCACCTGCGACCAGGATCGTGATCGATGACCGACACCTTTGGCACCGAACGGATGCGGGCCGCCGTGCTCGCCGCGTGGACGGCCTCGCCCGCGAGGTTCCGCGAGGACGCCAACGCCGAGGAGGACTTCGCGCTCGGCGGCTACCGCGACCGCCTGATCGTGGAGCTGGCCCAGAACGCCGCCGACGCGGCGCTGCGCGCCGGCGTGCCGGGGGTGCTGCGGCTGACGTTGCGCGACGACGTGCTGAGCGCCGCCAACACGGGCGCGCCGCTGGACGCGACGGGCGTCGAGGGCCTGTCCACGTTGCGCGTCTCCGGCAAGCGCGGTGAGGCTGGCGCCGCCGGTCGGTTCGGCGTGGGTTTCGCCGCGGTCGTGTCGGTGTGCGACGCCCCGGAGGTCGGCTCGCGGGAGGCGGGCGCGGTCCGCTGGTCGCGCGAGGAGACGGCCGCCGCAGTGGCCGCGGTGCCCGCCCTGGCCGGTGAGCTGGGCGCCCGTGGCGGGCACGTGCCGCTGCTGCGGCTGCCGTTCGAGTCCGGTCCGCTCGACGTCCCGGAGGGCTTCGACACGCTCGTCCGGCTGCCGCTGCGTGACGCGCCGTCGGTCGCGGCGGTGCGCCGGATGCTGGCCGAGACCAGTCCCGCGCTGCTGCTGGGCATGCCCGCGCTGACCACCATCGAGATCGACCTCGGCGGTGAGGTGCGCCGGGTGGCGGCCGAGGGCTGGCACGTGGTGTCGGAGTCGGGGGAGTTCGCGCCCGAGCAGGTGGCGGCGCTGTTCGCCGACCGGCCGACCGAGGAGCGGGCCCGCCCCTTCTGGTCGCTGCGCTGGGCCGTCCCGGTGGGAGCCTCAGCGGAGGCCACGGTGGGGGCTTCGGCGGGAGAAGGCGGGGAGCCCAGGCCACTGCCGGCCGAGGTGCCGCCGGTGGTGCACGCGCCGACGCCCAGCGACGAGCCGCTCGACCTGCCCGCGCTGCTCATCGCCTCGTTCCCGATGGCCACCGACCGGCGTCACGTGGCCAAGGGGCCGCTGACCGACTTCCTGGTGGAGCGGGCCGCCGACGCGTACGTGAAGCTGCTGCGGGAGCTGCCGCGCACGCCCAAGCTGCTCGACCTGGTGCCCGCGCTGATGGGCAAGGGCGAGCTCGACGCGCGGATCCGGCAGGCCATCCTGCGCCGCCTGCCCGGCACCCCGCTGCTGCCGGCGCTGTCCGCGCCCGCCCCGGCCGTGCAGACGCCGTCGTTCGCCGACGCCGAGGTCTACGAGCCGGACGCCGAGTGGCGGGTGGAGCACCCGGCCAGGGAGCCGCACGAGGACGGCTGGGTGGTCACCGGCCGGGAGGCGGCCGTGGTCGCCGGGTCCGGCGAGCTGCTGGCCACCGTCGCCGCGTTCGTTCCCGGGCTGCTGCCCGCGGGGTGGCCGGCCAGGCATCCGGCGATGGGCGCGCTCGGCGTGCGCAGGGTCGAGCTGGCCGAGGTCGTCGACCTGCTGTCCGGCGAGGCGGTCGAGGGGCTGGAGCCGTCGTGGTGGCGCTCCCTCTACGAGGTGCTGCCCGCCGACGACCCCGAGTCGCTGGGGGCGCTGCCGGTGCCGCTGAGCGACGGCCGCCTCGTGCGGGGGCCGCGCGGCACGCTCATCCTCGACGCCGGGCGCGGCCTCGACCTGACGCCGCTCGGGCTGCGGATCGTGCACCCCGAGGCGGCGCACCCGGCGCTGCTGCGGCTCGGCGCGGCCGAGGCGACGCCGCGCACCATCCTTGAAGATCCGCTGACCAAGGCCGCCGTCTCCCAGTCGCTCGACAGCCCCGACCCCGAGCCCGTCGCCCAGGCGGTGTTGTCGCTGGTCGAGGCCGCCGGCCTCGTGCCCGGCGAGGCGCCGTGGCTGGCCGAGCTGGCGCTGCGCGGCACCGACGGCGAGCTGTACCCGGCCGGCGAGCTGATGCTGGCCGACGGCGCGCTGGCCGGGCTGCTGGAGTCCGGCACGCACCTCGGCGTGGCCGCGCCCGAGCTGGAGCAGACCTACGGCTCACGGGTCCTGGAGGCGGCGGGCGTGCTCGACGGGTTCGCCGTCGAACGCGACTCCGACGTGCTGCTCGACCCCGACGACTGCGACCACGACCTCGACGGCGAGGAGGAGTGGCTCGACCACGTGCTCGACCTGCTGCCCGAGCTGGACGTGCCGCCGGTGGTGCCCGAGTTCGCGGCGGTGCGCGACCTGGAGCTGGTCGCCGACTGGCCGGCCGCGCTGGCGCTGCTCACCCGGCCGCCGCTGCGCGGGGCGCTGCACCCGCTGCGGGTCGAGGGCGTCGAGGTGCCGTCGTACACGGCGTGGTGGCTGGCCAACCACCCGGTGCTGGACGGCAGACGGCCGCGCGAGCTGCGGCTGCCCGGCGCCGACCCGCTGCTCCAGGGCCTGTACGCCGACGCGCCCGCCGGCCTGGACGCCGTGGCGCTGGGCATGCTCGGCGTGCGCACCACGCTCACCGACCTGCTGGCCGGCCACGGCGGCCCGGAGGAGCTGCTCGACCTGATGGCCGACGGGTCCGTCGAGGTGGACCGGGCCCAGCTGCGCGCCCTGTGGGTCGCGCTGGCGGCGGTGGAGCCCACCCGGGTGGCGCCGCCGTCGCGGGTGCGCGCCGTGCTCGGCGGCCGGATCGTGGTGGCCGCGGCCGACGACGCCGTGGTGGTCGAGGCCCCCGACCTGCTGCAACTGGTCACCGACCGGCCCCTGGTGCTGGCCCCGTACGACCTGGCCGAGCAGCTTTCCGAGCTGCTCGACCTTCCCCTGGCCGGTGAGCTGGCCGCGGGTGAGGTCAGCTCCGAGGGCGAGTCCCGGCCGGTGCCGCCCGAGGTGCGCTCCCTGCTCCCGACGGCCCCCGAGACCTACGTCGAGCACGAGAAGCTGCTGGTGGACGGCCTGGCCTGCACGTGGCGCTTCTTCGACGGCACGGTGCACTGCACCGGCGTCGACGGGCTGGCGCGCGGGCTGGCCTGGGCGACCGGGCAGTGGAACGACCGCCTCGCGGTGGCCGCCCTCCTGCGTGACCCCACCGCCGTGCCGCTGCTGCTGGCGGAGGCCGACCTGTCCTGACCCGCGCGCGAGGTGCGGCCCTCGGAAGGGCCGCACCCGGGGCACGGGGTCACGCCGCCGGGCAGGTGGCGTTCGTGCCGGGGTTCTCGCCGCTGAGGAAGTACGCGTCCACCAGGCGGGTGACGCAGGTGCTGCCGCTCAGGTACGCCCCGTGGCCCTCACCCTCGTACGTGACCAGGACACCGGTCTTGAGCTGGGCGGCGAGCTTGGGCGCCCACTGGTACGGGGTGGCGGGGTCGCCCTTGCCGCCGACGACGAGGATCGGGGCGGAGCCGGTGGCGTCGATCTTCTTGGCGGCGTCGCTGCCCTTCACCGGCCAGTGCGCGCACAGGGAGCCGGCCCCGCCGGAGGCCATGAGCGGGAAGATCTTGGCGGTCTGGCGCTCCACCTTGCGGATCTCGGCGGCGCTGGGCCGTTCGGCGTTGTCGAGGCAGGTGATCGCCAGGAAGCTGGCCATCATGGTCGAGTACGTGCCGTCGGGCTTGCGGCCGTTGTAGGAGTCGGCCATGGCCAGGAGCTGGGTGCCGTCGCCCTTGATCGCGGCGGCGGTCGCCTGCTCCAGGACCGGCCAGGTCTGCTTGGCGTACAGGGTGGCCATGGCGCCGGTGATCGCCAGGTCCTTGGTGAGCTTACGGTCGCCCACCTTGAGCGGCTTGTCCTCCAGGCGGTCCGCCAGCTTCTCCAGGCTCTTGGTGACGGCGGCCGGGCTGGCGCCCAGGTCGCATCCCTGCTTGACGCAGTCGGCGGAGAACGAGTCGAACGCCTGCTTGAACCCCGCCACCTGGATCTTCGCGCGGTCGGCGAAGCTGACGGTCGGGTCGAGGGCGCCGTCGAGGACGAAGCGGCCGACGTTCTTCGGGTACTGGGTGGCGTACACGGCGCCGAGCTGGGTCCCGTACGACAGGCCGAAGTAGTTCAGCTTGGGGTCGCCCAGCGCGACGCGGATGCGGTCGAGGTCGCGGGCGGCGTTCATGGTGCCGACGTGGGGGAGCAACTTGCCCGAGTTCTTGGCGCAGGCGGCGGCGAGGCGCTTGGTGAGCTTGGCCACGTCGGGGCCCACGAGCCCCATGGACAGCCACTCGTCGAGGTCGCCGCACTTGACGGGGGCGCTGCGGTCCACGCCCCGCGGGTCGAAGCTGACCAGGTCGTACCCGCTGTTGAGGCCGGCGAAGGCCTTGGCGGCCAGGGCCAGCGTGTCGACCCCCGAGCCGCCGGGGCCGCCGAAGTTGAACACCAGTGAGCCCTGCCGCCGGCCGGTGGCCTTGACGCGGATGAGGGCGAGGTCGATCTTCTCGCCGTTCTTCTTGGCGTAGTCGAGCGGGACCGCGAGCTTGCCGCACTGGAGCGCGGGATCGGGGGCGGCGGGCTTGCCGTCGGGGCCGGTCAGGCCGGTGCACGGGCTCCACTTGACCGCGCCGCCCTCAGCGGTGGCGTTCCCGGTAGCGGAGGCGGAGGCGCCGGTGGAGCCGGGAGTGTCGGCGGCGCTCCGCGCGCCGCTGTTCGCGCATCCGGCGAGCGCTATGACCACGGTTATGGCGGAAACCAGGGAGGTCTTTGTCATGCCTTCAAGCATGCTGAGACCGCTTTTCCCCAGGTAGTGGGGTAAAACAGCAGTTTCAGGTGACTTCGAGGATCAGCCGCAGATGACGAATGTCAGCTCCGCGCCGCCCGCCTGCGCACGAACCAGAGCCCGAACAGCCCGAACCCCACCCCGGTCGCGGCCGTCCAGATCCACCATGACTCGGCCGGGCGGAAGATCAGCAGCACGACCAGCGCGATCGCCCAGACGATCGTGCCCACGCCGACCGCCTTGGTGTCGTCGGTCTCGATCGGCTCGGGGTCGGGGCGCCATTCCTGCTTCACGGATCCAGCCTAGCTTCCAATCAGGTCTCGATCCGATCACCGACACTTTTCGCAGATGGACGCAGACTGTCACTCTTCGCGCGTGAGTGACACCAGTAGCGGTATCGACAGGTTCTTCGCAATCTCCGCACGAGGCTCAACAGTCTCCCGTGAGGTACGCGGTGGACTGGCCACGTTCTTCACGATGGCCTACATCGTCGTGCTGAACCCGATCATCATCGGCAACGCCGCAGACGTCCAGAAGCAGTTCATCGGCGACGGCTCGGCGCCCAACCTGCCGCTGATCGCCGCGGGCACGGCGTTCGTCGCGGGCATCATGACGATCCTCATGGGCGTGGTCGGCCGGGTGCCGTTCGCCATGGCCGCGGGCCTGGGGATCAACGCCCTCGTGGCCTTCAACATCGCGAGCGTGATGACCTGGGAGGCGGCCATGGGGCTGGTCTTCCTCGAAGGGATCATCATCGCCATCCTGGTGCTGACCGGGTTCAGGGTGGCGGTCTTCAACGCCATCCCGGCCCAGTTGAAGACCGCGATCAGCGTCGGGATCGGGCTGTTCATCGCGTTGATCGGCTTCGTGGACGCGGGCTTCGTGCGGCGCGTGGCCGCGGGGCCGCCCCTGGAGATGGGCATCCGGGGCGCGCTGACCTCGTGGCCGCTGCTGGTGTTCATCATCGGGCTGCTGGTCACGGTGGTGCTGGTCGCGCGCCGGGTGAAGGGCGCGATCCTGATCGGCATCGTCGGCACCACCGTGCTCGCCGTCATCGTCGAGCAGCTCGCCAAGCCGGGGGCGTTGTCGGCCGACAACCCCGCCGGCTGGGCGTCCGTGCCGTCCCTGCCGAAGGAGATCGTCGCCTTCCACAACCCGCTGGCGCTGTTCACGGAGTTCGACCCGTTCGGCGCGTTCACCCAGGTCTCGGTGATCCTGGCCATCCTGTTCGTCTTCACGCTGCTCATCACCGACTTCTTCGACACGATGGGCACGATCGTGGGCGTCGGCCGCCAGGCCGGGCTCGTGGACAACGACGGGACGCTGCCGCGCACCAAGGAGATCCTGCTCGTCGACTCGATCGGCGCGGCGGCGGGCGGCGCGGGCTCGGTGTCGTCCAACACCACCTACATCGAGTCGGCCGCGGGCGTCGGCGAGGGCGCGCGGACCGGTCTGGCCAGCGTGGTCACCGGGGTGCTCTTCCTGCTGGCGATCTTCTTCGCGCCGCTGGTCACCGTCGTGCCGTACGAGGCGGCCGCGCCCGCGCTGATCGTGGTGGGCTTCCTGATGATGACCTCGGTGCGCGACATCGACTTCAGCGACTACGAGATCTCCATCCCGGCGTTCTTCACGATCGTGCTCATGCCCTTCACCTACAGCATCTCCAACGGCATCGGCGCGGGCTTCATCACGTACGTGCTGATCAAGGTCGTCAAGGGCAAGTCGCGGGAGATCCACCCCCTCATGTGGGTGGTGGCCGCGTTGTTCGTGGTGTACTTCGCGCTCGGCCCCATCAAGATTCTTTTCGGCGTCTGAGCCCAGGTGGGGCCGCCTTTCGCATGAAGGGCGGCCCTCGGGTACCAAGGTATGAGACGCCATCGATGTTGGGAAATATCTTGGTATGCCCTATAGTTAGCAAAGGTAATGACTCATGCTAACCAAGAACCAGATCAACCTGCGCAGCGACGCAGGCCTGGCATCAGCCCTGCGCGTGTCGCTGGCGCGGCTGACCAGGCGACTTCGACGACAGGCGGCGGCCCACTCGCTGACTCCCACACAGTTCGCGACGCTCGCCGCGGTGGAACGGCATTCCGCGATAACCCCCGGCGAATTGGCCGAGCTCGAGAAGGTACAGCCGCCCTCGATGACTCGCGTGATCGCCGCCCTAGAGGAACGCGGCCTGGTGTCCCGCACCCCGCATCCGACAGACCGGCGACAGGTGACCGTGACCGTGACCGAGGACGCCCAGAAGCTGCTGAAGGAGGAGCGACGCCGCAAGGAGGCGTGGCTGAACCAGCGGCTGAAGGACCTGACGCCGGAGGAGCGGTCGATCTTGCGGCAGGCGGCGCCGATTCTGGAGAAGCTCAGCAGGATCTAGAGCCCGAAGAACCCAAGACCGGGATGTTCCGGTCACTCAGGGTTCGTAACTACCGCATGTTCGTGGCCGGCGGAGCCGTCTCCAACATCGGCACCTGGCTGCAGCGCACCGCCCAGGACTGGCTGGTGCTCGACCTCACCCACGGCAGCGCGGCGGCGCTGGGCCTGACGACGGCCCTGCAGTTCCTGCCGATGCTGCTGTTCGGCCTCTTCGGCGGCGTGCTGGCCGACCGCTACCCCAAGCGCCCGATCCTCATCGTCGCGCAGAGCCTGATGGCCCTGCTCGCCCTCAGCATCGGCACGCTGACCATGCTGGGCGCCGCCCAGGTCTGGCACGTGTACGTGATGGCGTTCGCGCTCGGCCTGATCGCCTGCGTCGAGGTGCCGACCCGGCAGTCCTTCGTGGTCGAGATGGTCGGCCGTGACGTGCTGTCCAACGCGATCGCGCTGAACGCCTCCGTCTTCAACCTGGCCCGCGTGGTCGGCCCGGCCGTCGCCGGTGTGCTGATCTACCTGCTCGGCGGCACCGGCCCGCTGTTCCTGATCAACGGGCTCACGTTCGTCGGGGTGATCTCCAGCCTCGTCTTCATGCGCAAGGCGGAGCTGAACCCGGTCGAGCCCGTCGCCCGGGCCAAGGGCCAGCTCCGCGAGGGCCTGCGTTACGTGCTCCAGCGGCAGGAACTGCTCATGCCGATCATGCTCGTGGCGTTCACGTCATTGTTCGTGCAGTCGTTCTCGATGTCGATCGCGCTCATGGCCCGCCAGGTGTTCGGGGCGGGGGCCTCGTCGTTCGGCCTGGCCTCCAGCATGTTCGCCGTCGGCGCGCTGGGCGGGGCGCTGCTGGCCGCGCGCAGGGCGCGTCCGTCGCCCAAGCTGCTGATGGCCGGCGCGCTCGGGTTCGGGCTGTTCCAGATCGCCTGCGGCCTGGCGCCCTTCTACCCGGTGTACCTGGTGCTGCTGATCCCCACCGGCATAGCGATGATCACCATCAACACGGCCGCGAACGCGAGCGTCCAGCTCGCCACCTCGCCCGCCATGCGCGGCCGCGTCATGGGCATCTACATCCTCGTCTTCACCGGCGGCGCGCCGCTCGGGGCCCCGCTGATCGGCTGGCTCTCCGACCTGGTCGGGGTGCGTACGGGCGTCATGATCTCCGGCGGGCTCACCGTGGTCGGCATCGGGCTGGCGGTGCTGCTGACCAGGTTGATCGGCTCCCGCGTACGGCAGCCGGTGCTCGCCGTGGCCTGACCGGAACGGCGGCCTGACAGGAGCGGCGGCTGACAGAATCACCCTATGAGGCTGGCATGAGGTTGTTCGCGGCCCTGGTGCCGCCCGGCGAGGTGCTCGACGAGATCGAACGGGCCATCGCGCCCCACGTCGGCCAGGTGCCGGGGCTGCGCTGGCCGGACCGCGCCACCTGGCACATCACGCTGGCGTTCTTCGGCGAGGTGCCCGAGCACGTGGTGCCGGAGCTGGAGGTGCGCCTGGCCCGCGCCGTACGTCGGCACACCGCCCTCGACTTGGCCTTCGAGGGGTTCGGGGCGTTCTCGTCGGCCCGCAGGGCCCGGGTGTTCTGGGCCGGGGTCACCGGCGACCCGATGATCCGGCTGTCCGACTCGGTCAAGGCCGGCGCCCGGCGCGCGGGCGCCGGGCAGACCGACGAGAAGCGCTTCCATCCGCACCTGACGCTGGCCAGGGCCAAGACGGAGACCGACCTCCGCCCGCTGGTCGACTCGCTGGCCGGGTTCACCGGCTCGGCGTGGCGGGCGGGGGCCGTCCATCTCGTCCGCAGCCATCTGGGGGCTCAGGTGAGGTACGAGTCACTCGCCGAATGGGACCTGGCACCCGCCGGGCGGGGCTAGGCTCCAGGGCGTGGATCGTCCTCGCTCCTGGCTGCTGCCCGTCGTGCTCGGCCTCCTGCTGCTGATCGTCGTCGTCGGCGCGCTGCTCACCTGAGCCGCTGACCTGGGCCCACGGCTACCAGGCGTAGTCCTCGGGAGCCGTCCTGTGGCCGGGGAAGATCTCGTCGAGGCGGGCCAGGGTCTGCTCGTCGAGGTCGATCTCCAGGGTCCGCAGGCTGCCTTCGAGCTGCTCCATCGTCCGCGGGCCGATGATCGGGGCGACCACCGCCCGCTGCTTGAGCAGCCACGCCAGCGCCACGTCGGCGGGGTTCTCGCCCAGCTCGTCGCAGAGCTTCTCGTACGCCTCGATCTTGTCGCGGTGCTTCTCCAGCTGCTTGACCATGCGGTCGTCGGCCGAGCGGCCCTTGTCGATCTTGCGCAGCACGCCGCCCAGCAGGCCGCCGGCCAGCGGGCTCCACGGGATCACGCCGAGCCCGTAGTCCTCGCACGCGGGCAGCACCTCCAGCTCGACCGTGCGGGTGAGCAGGTTGTAGTGGGACTGCTCGCTGATCAGGCCGGTGAAGTTGCGCTTGTCCGCCGTCTCCTGGGCCTTGGCGATGTGCCAGCCGGCGAAGTTCGAGGAACCCACGTATATGATCTTGCCCTGCTGGCGCAGGACCTCCATGGCCTCCCAGAACTCCTCGAAGGGGGTGTCCCGGTCGACATGGTGTGCCTGGTAGATGTCGATGTAGTCCGTCTGCAGGCGCTTGAGCGAGGCGTCGCAGGCCCTGCGGATGTTCAGCGCCGACAGCTTGGAGTCGTTGGGCCAGTCGCTCATCGCGCCGTTCAGCTTGGTCGCGATGACCGTCTTCTCCCTGCGTCCTCCGCCCTGGGCGAACCACCGGCCGACGATCTGCTCGGTGATGCCCTCACCCAGCTTCCAGCCGTACACGTTGGCCGTGTCGAAGAAGTTGATGCCCAGCTCAAGAGCCTTGTCCATGATCGCGAAGGAGTCTTCCTCCGTGGTCTGCGGACCGAAGTTCATGGTGCCGAGGCAGAGTGGACTGACCCGGAGGCCACTGCGTCCCAGGTTCACATAATCCATGGACTCCACCCTAAGTACCTGGAGTGCACTCCAGGCTAGTAGGGTCGGCGGCGTGTTCTCGGGCATCCTGCGTGCGGCGGTGCCCCTGTTCCTCTCCATGGTCACCACCACGCTCGGCACGCTGGTGGTCACCTCCGTGCTCGGCAGGCACGCCACCGTCACCCTGGCCGCGTTCGCGGTGATGTCGGCCGTGCTCAACCCCGCCTCGGCCGCCGTCGTGGGCGCGCTGCGGGGGCTCGCGCCGTTCGTCGCGCCGTACAAGGACACGCCCGCCGAGGCCGTGCCGATCCTGCGTGACGCGCGCTGGCTGACACTGCTGGTCGGCACGGCGGGCGCGCTCGCGGTGCTGCTCGTGCCCGCGCTCGCCCGCGCCGCCGGCACGCCCGCCGAGGTCGTCGCCGAGCTGGGGCCGCTGCCCTGGCTGCTGGCCCTCTACCTGCTGGTCCACGCGTCAGGCGGCGGCGCGAACACCGTGCTCGTGGCGCTCGGCCACAGCCGCCAGGTGCTCTGGTCGAGCCTGGCGGCCATGGCCGTGATGGCCGGCTGCACGGTCGCGCTGGTGCCGCCGTACGGGCTGGCCGGGGTGGGCGTGGCCTGGCTGGCGTCCGGGGTCGTGGGCGTGGCCGTCTCCAACTTCTGCCTGCGCCGCGCCGTCGGCGTACGTGGTGCTGAGCACGCTGACCGGGTTTCTCATGCTGGCCTCGCTCTCCGTCGGGCTGGCCGCGGCGCCCGAGGTGGCCAGGGCCGCCGGCGTGGCGGGCGCGCGCGGCGCCAACCGGGCCGCGACCCTGCTCGCGCTGGCGGGCACGGCGCTGCTCGCCGCCGGTTACGGCGCGATGACGGCGCTGGCCGCGCCCGTGGCCCTCGCCTGGGGGCTGGCCGGCCTGTGGTGGCTCATGGCCGCGACCAACGGGGTGCTGGTCGTCCTCCAGGGCGCGGGGTTCCGCCGGCACAGCGCGAAGGCCGGGACGGCGCCGGTTGGGGCATGATGGCGGCGTGGGGGATGTCGTGAGGAGGACGGTCGCGGGGGTGCTCGTGCTTTTCGCCGCACTCGTACCGGCAGGTCCGGCTTTGGCGGGTTCGGCGGTCATGGACGACGACGGCGAGGAGAAGCTGTTCACGTTCAGGGACCCGCGGATCACCGAGTCGAGCGGCCTGGCCGCGTCGCCGACCCGCGACGGCGTCTACTACACGCACAACGACAGCTCGGCCGCGCCGACGTTCTACGCGGTCGGCTCCGACGGCCGGACGCGGGCGACGTACCAGATGCGGGGCGCGCAGGCTCGCGACTGGGAGGCGATGGCGGCCAGCAAGGACGCCTCCGGGCGCGGCGTCCTGTGGTTCGCCGACATCGGCGACAACCTGAACGGCGCCTGGCCGGACATCTCCATCTACAAGGTGATGGAGCCTGCCACGCTGCGCGACGCCACGCTCCCGGCCGTCCGCTACCGCTTCCGGTACGAGGACGGCGCCAGGAACGCCGAGGGCATCATGGTCAACCCGCTGACCGGGCGGCTGTTCGTGGTGTCCAAGGAGTTCTCCGGCTCGATCTACCAGGCGCCGAAGAAGCTGCGGACCGACCGGGTCAACGTGCTGCGCAAGGTCGGCGCGGCGCCGGTCATGGCCACGGACGCGGCGTTCGCGCCCGACGGGCAGTCGTACGTGATCCGCACCTACTTCTCCGCCACCGTCTACCGGCCCTCCGGCAGGACGGTCGCCAGGGTGCCGATGCCCGAGCTGGCGCAGGCCGAGTCGATCGCGTACACGCGGGACGGCACGGGCCTGCTGACCGGCTCCGAAGGCGTCCGCAGCCCCGTCTACCGGGTCCCGCTCCCGGCGGACGTGCCCACGGCCGCTCCCTCCGCCTCGCCCGCGAGCAGCCCGTCGCCGTCGAGGGAGCCGCTGGCGGCCAGGGAGCAGGAGCCGTCGGGGCTGACCGTCCGCGACGTGCTCATCTGGCTGGCCGCCGCCGTGGGCGCGACGGCCGTCATCGTCTTCCTGGCCCGCCGTACGCGCTGAGGACCGGTCTGCCCGTACGCGCTGAGGACCGTCCCCGTCGTACGCGCCGGGGACGGGTCCGCCGCGCGCGCCAGGGCAGGCCCGCCGGGGGCGTTCAGGGATGTCGCATGGTCGCGGTGAAGATGTCGCCCCGCAGCGCCCTCTCCACGACCTCGATCGACCGGGCCAGCCGCACCAGGCGCGGCCCCTCCTCCCGGTAGGCGTCGAGCACCGCCTCGATCGCGTGCGGCGGCAGGTGGCTCTTGAGGTCGACCGCCGCGCGCCGGTAGCCGGTGCGCGCGGCCTCGATCGCCGAGTTGACGTGGTGGCCGGCCATCCGCGCAAGCGCGATCGGGTGGCGGCGCAGGACCTCGTAGGCGCGGTAGTCGGGCGGGACCGCGTCGAGCAGCCAGGCCACGGCTGAGGTCTCCCAGTCGGGGACGCTGGGCGGGCGGACCTCCGCGGGCCACTCCGGCGGGACGTACATGAGCCTATCGTACTCACGTTCGATAGGCTCATCAGTGGCGGGATAACCAAGTGAGCGCTAGCTTGCTACATATGCGCGTCCTGGTTACCGGTGCGTCGGGGTTCGTCGGCTCGCACGCGGTGACGGCCCTGGCCGCCGCTGGCCACGAGTCCCGTCTTCTGGTGAGAAATCTGGACAAGGCGCGGCGGGTGCTGGGGGACGGGCACGAGTTGCGCCAAGGGGACATCCGCGACGCGGGGACCGTACGGCGGGCCCTCGACGGGTGCGACGCCGTGCTGCACGCCGCCGCCGACATGGGCATCACCGGGCACGGGGCCGACCTGGGCGGCACGAACGTCGCCGGGCTGCGCAACGTGCTCGGCCAGGCCGCCGAGCTGGAGCTGGACCCGATCGTGCACGTCTCGACGATCGGCGTGTTCGTGCCGCCGCCCGGACCGGTGATCACCGCGGACGGCCCGCTGGCCCGGCCGCGCAACGCGTACGGCAGGTCCAAGGTCGAGGGGGAACGCTACGCCAGGCAGCTGGGCGGCGTGACCATCGTCTACCCGGGCGGGATCGCCGGGCCGGGGCAGCCGACGCTCGACGCGCTCAACGAGGGGCTGCGGGCCGGGCTGCGGCTCGGCTGGCCGCTGGTGCCGGGCGGGGTGTGCGTGCTGGACGTGCGCGACCTGGCCGCCGGACTGGCGCGGTGCTTCACGCCGGGACGGGGCGGGCGGCGCTACCTGCTCGGCGGACAGTTCACGGAGTGGGCGGAGCTGGCGGGCATCTGCGCCCGGGTGACCGGGCGACATGTCCGAACGTACCGGATGCCGGGCGGCATGCTGCGCGGCATGGCCGCCGCCCTCGACGCGGTCAAACGGGTGGCGCCCATCGACTACCCGCTCACCCGCGACGCCGCCGACATCATGCTCACCATGGTCCCCACCGACGACGCGCCCGCGCTGAAAGAACTCGGCCTCACGCTGCGACCGGTCGAAGACACCGTTTCGGATACATTGCGCTGGCTGGCCGCCGAAGGCCACCTGGATCGGCGCAGAGTAGGCAAACTGGCCTGGTGACGGAGAAGATCGGAGTCGTCGGAGCCGGCATCGTCGGCCTGGCGGTCGCCCGTGAGCTGGCCGCCTCCAGAGGCGCCGAGGTGACCGTGCTCGACAAGGAGAACCGCGTCGGCGCGCACCAGACCAGCCACAACAGCGGGGTCGTGCACGCGGGCATCTACTACCCGCCGGGCTCGCTGAAGGCCAGGCTCTGCCGCGAGGGCGTCGCCCTGCTCAAGGACTACTGCGCGCACCACGGGCTGCCGTACGACGAGGTCGGCAAGCTGGTCGTGGCCTCCACCCAGGCCGAGCGGCCGAGACTGGCCGCGCTGGCCGAGCGGGCCAGGGCGAACGGCGTGCCCGGCATCACCGAGCTCGACGCCCTCGCGCTGCGCGAGATCGAGCCGCACGCGGTCGGCGTCGGCGCCGTCCACTCGCCGCACACCGCGATCACCGACTTCGGCGAGGTCGCCCGCAGGCTCGCGCTGGACGTCGCCGAGCTGGGCGGCTCCGTACGCCTCGCGCACCCGGTCCGGGCGATCAGGGAGAGCGCCAGGGGCGTCGAGGTGCTGGCCGCCAGGCGCAGGCTCGTCTTCGACCGGCTGGTGGTCTGCGCGGGGCTCGGCTCCGACGCGGTGGCCAGGATGGCCGGCTCGCCGGGCGAGGTGCGGATCGTGCCGTTCCGGGGTGAGTTCTACGCGCTCGACGGAGCGGCCAAGGACCTCGTGCGCGGCCTGATCTACCCCGTGCCCGACCCGCGCTACCCGTTCCTCGGCGTCCACCTGACCAAGCAGGTCGACGGCGAGGTGCTGGTCGGGCCGAACGCGGTGCTCGGCCTCGCCTACGAGGGCTACACCCGATGGAACATCCGAAATTCCTGGCAAATTCTTACCTGGCCCGGAACGCTGCGCATGGCCCGCCGGCACTGGCGCACCGGGCTCAGGGAAATCCACGGCTCGCTGGTCAAGAGCGCCTACGTCAGGGCCACCCGGCGCTACGTGCCCGAGCTGACCGCCTCCGACCTGCGGCGGGCCGAGGGCGGCGTCCGCGCCCAGGCGGTGGCGAGGGACGGCGGGCTGCTCGACGACTTCGCCGTGGACGTGCACGGTAAGGTCGTGCTGGTGCGCAACGCGCCCTCGCCGGCGGCCACGTCCAGCCTGGCCATCGCCAAGCACATCGCCGGAATTGTCCCAGCACCCGTCAGGTGAGGGCATCCTTGGAAGTGATGGAAGCGCGACTGCTGATCGTCGAGGACGACCCCAACATCCTCGAACTCCTCGCCGCGAGCCTGAGGTTCGCGGGTTTCGACGTGTCCACGGCCAAGAGCGGCCTCGACGCCGTCGCCGCCGTCCAGCGGCACCGTCCCGACCTGGTGGTCCTCGACGTCATGCTGCCCGACCTCGACGGGTTCGAGATCGTGCGGCGGCTGCGCGGCGGGGGCGTGCACGTGCCCGTCGTGTTCCTGACCGCCCGCGACGAGACCGAGGACAAGATCCGCGGGCTGACGATCGGCGGCGACGACTACGTCACCAAGCCGTTCAGCCTGGAGGAGGTCGTCGCCAGGATCCACGCCGTGCTCCGCCGTACCAGCG
Source organism: Nonomuraea rhizosphaerae (assembly GCF_019396405.1). Classification (GTDB taxonomy): domain Bacteria; phylum Actinomycetota; class Actinomycetes; order Streptosporangiales; family Streptosporangiaceae; genus Nonomuraea; species Nonomuraea rhizosphaerae. The sequence continues at coordinate 16,288 of NZ_JAHKRL010000359.1, forward strand.
GGGAGGTGCCGGCGCCGCCGCCCAGGCTGACCTTCGCCGACATCGAGCTGGACGAGGAGAGCCACGAGGTGTGGCGCGGCGGCAACGCCGTCTCGCTGTCGCCGACCGAGTTCAAGCTGCTGCGCTACTTCATGACCAACGCCGGGCGGGTCCTGTCCAAGCCGCAGATCCTCGACCACGTCTGGGACTACGACTTCAGGGGCGAGGTCGGCATCGTGGAGTCGTACGTGTCGGTGCTCCGGCGCAAGATCGACAACCGCAACCCGCGCCTCATCCACACGCTGCGCGGCGTCGGCTACGTCCTGCGGCTGCCGCCGGGCCCGTGATGCGCGGGCTCCCGCTCCGGATCAAGCTGATCGCCGCGATGCTGGCGCTGCTCGGTCTCGGGCTGACCTTCATCGGTGTGGTGAGCGTCTCGGTGCTGCACGGGTACCTGATGAACCGGGTCGACAGCCAGATCCAGCTCGTCGCCGTACGCGTGCACAACAAGCTCAAGCACGACCAGGAGAAGCGGGAGCGCGGCAAGGGGACCACCTACAACATGACGCTGATCGAGTCCAACACGATCGTGCTCATCCATCCCCCCGGCGGCTCGCTGACCCCCATCTACTTCGGCGACCGCGACGTCGACTCCAAGCCCAAGCCGAAGCTGACCGCCCCGCCGGGCGCGGGCATCTACTCCACCACGGCGGTCAGCGGCAGCGGCGAGTGGCGGGTGCTCCAGACCGACACCCCGGCCGGCGGCTACATGATCGCCGTGGACCTGGAGGAGGTCACCGAGATCACCCGGCGGCTCGGCCTCATCGAGCTGCTGGGCGGCGGCGGCATCCTGCTCATCCTCGCCGTCGTCGGCGTCACGATCGTGCGGCGGAGCATGCGGCCGCTGGCCGAGATCGAGCGCACGGCCGAGGCCATCGCCGGCGGCGAGCTGGGCCGCCGGGTGCCCGAGGCCGACCCGCGTACCGAGGTGGGCCGCCTGGGCAGATCGCTCAACGGCATGCTCGCCCAGATCGAGGCCGCCTTCACCGCGCGCTCCCAGTCCGAGGCGGCGGCCCGGCGCTCCGAGGACCGGATGCGCGAGTTCGTCGGCGACGCCTCGCACGAGCTGCGCACGCCGCTCACCTCGATCAGGGGCTTCGCCGAGTACGCCAGGCAGAACCCGAACGCCGACCCCGCCGAGCTGATGCAGCGCGTGGAGAAGGCGGCCGGGCGCATGAGCCTGCTCGTGGACGACCTGCTGCTGCTGGCCCGCGTCGACCAGCAGCGCCCGCTGCGCATGCGGCCCGTCGACATGCTGGCGCTGGCCGCCGACGCCGTGCACGACGCCCGCATCCTGGCGCCCGACCGGGTGATCAACCTCGACGTGGTCGGCGGCGCGGCCCTGATCGTCTCCGGCGACGAGGTACGCCTGCGCCAGGTGGTCACCAACCTCATGACCAACGCCCTGACCCACACCGACCCCGCCACCCCCGTCACGGTCCGGGTGGGCGCCTCCGCCGACACGGTCTTCCTGGAGGTCGCCGACAAGGGCCCCGGCCTCACCCCCGAGCAGGTGGAGAGGGTCTTCGAGCGCTTCTACCGGGCCGACTCGGCCAGGTCGCGGCACCGCTCGGACGACGACCGGGGCAGCGGCCTGGGCCTGGCCATCGTGCAGGCGCTCGTACGGGCGCACGAGGGCGAGGTCGTGCTCGACAGCGCGCCGGGATCGGGCTCCACGTTCCGGGTCGAACTCCCACTCGCCTTGGAGTGAGCCTTCAGCTATTCCTCAGCCTCCTGAGTCACTCTGAGTAGGTGACTAGACCCGAGGCGCTCATCATGGTCGTGGACGACGAACCCAGCATCAGGGACCTGCTGTCGGCCAGCCTGCGCTTCTCCGGCTTCGAGGTGCTGACCGCCGCCGACGGCTACGAGGCCGTCGAGGTGGCCGAACGCGCCTCGCCGGACCTGGTCGTGCTCGACGTGATGCTGCCGGACCTCGACGGGTTCGAGGTGGCCAAGCGGATCGGCGCGCCGGTGCTGTTCCTGACCGCCCGCGACGCCACCGAGGACAAGATCGCCGGGCTGGGCGTGGGCGACGACTACGTGACCAAGCCGTTCAGCCTGGAGGAGGTCCAGGCCAGGATCCGGGCGGTGCTGCGGCGCACCCGGGGGGAGAGCGCGCCGGCCAGCCGCCTCCAGGTCGCCGACCTGGAGCTGGACGAGGAGGCGCGCGAGGTCTGGCGCGGCGGGCGGCAGGGGGGG
>NZ_JAHKRL010000360.1 GCF_019396405.1 Nonomuraea rhizosphaerae
CGCCCTGCGCAGGGGCCTGGTCGGCGCGGTGGCCGACATGGAGCTGCGGCCGGGCGCGCCCGGCGGCCGGGCGCCGCGCCTGCCCGTCCTCCCCGGCCCGGGGACGGCCAGCAGCGCGCCCGGCATCTCGGGCGGACGGTCCGGCTCGGGCGTCGGCGAGCCCACGGTGGGCTCCGACGGGCTCACCCGCGGCGACACGTGCCACGTGGACGTCGTGGACCGGCACGGCAACATGGTCTCCGCCACCCCCAGCGGCGGCTGGCTGCAGAGCTCGCCCACCATTCCTGAGCTGGGCTTCTGCCTCGGCACGCGGGCGCAGATGTTCTGGCTGCAGGAGGGGCTACCGGCCTCGCTGCGTCCCGGCGCGCGCCCGCGCACCACGCTGTCGCCGTCGTTCGCGCTGCGGGACGGCCGGCCGTGGCTGGTGTTCGGCACGCCGGGCGGCGACCAGCAGGACCAGTGGAGCCTCAACTTCTTCCTGTCCCTGGTCCACGGCGGTGGCCTGAACCTGCAGCAGGCCGTCGACGCCCCCATGTTCCACTCCGAGCACTTCCCCAGCTCGTTCTTCCCGCGCGCCTCCCGCCCCGGCGTCATGCACGCCGAGAGCCGCCTGGACCCGGGGGTGGTCGCCGAGTTGCGGCGGCGCGGGCACCAGGTCGAGGTGCAGGGGCCGTGGTCGCTCGGCAGGCTCAGCGCGGTCGCCCGTGACGGCGGCTTCCTGAAGGCCGCCGCCAACCCCCGGGGCGCCCAGGGCTACGCGGCGGGCCGATGATCGAACTGCCGGAGATCGCCTTCCTGGCCGGGGCGGGGCTGCTGGCGGGCGCCGTCAACGCGCTGGCCGGGGGCGGCACGCTGATCTCGTTCCCGGCGCTGGTGGCGTTCGGGTACCCGAGCATCAGCGCCTCGGTGACCAACTCCGTGTCGCTGTGGCCCGGCTACCTGGGCGGCGTGCTGGGCTACCGGGCCGAGCTGCGCGGGCAGCGCCGCCGGGCCACGGTGCTGTCGGTCACGGCGGTGCTCGGCGCGATCGGCGGCAGCACGCTGCTGCTGCTGACGCCCGGTCGGCTGTTCGACTCGGTGGTGCCGTGGCTGGTGGCCTTCGCCAGCCTGGCGCTGCTGGCCCAGCCGTGGCTGCGTAAGCGGTTCGAGCGGGCCACCGGGGAGGGGAGCGGCCGGCTGGTCCACGTCGGGGTGTTCCTGGGCGGGTGTTACGGCGCGTACTTCAACGGCGGCATGGGGGTGCTGCTGCTGGCGGTGCTCGGCATGTTCCTGCACGACGACCTGCATCGGGTCAACGCCGTGCGGGCCGCCCTGTCGCTGGTGATCAGCACGGTGTCGGTGGCGGCGTTCTCGCTGTTCGGGCCGGTGCGGTGGGAGGCGGTGGCGGTGGTCGCGCCGGCCAGCCTGGCGGGCGGCTTCCTCGGCACCCGCCTGGCCCGTCTGATGCCGCCCGCGGTGCTGCGCGGGGTCGTGGTGGTCTTCGGCCTGGGCGTGGCCACCGTCCTGGCCCTGCGTTAGCGGCTTCGATCAGAGGTCGTGCAGGATCTGTTCGAGGCGTTCCTGTACGACCGTCTCGTCCAGCGGGGGCACGACGGCGCCGGGCCGGGGCTGGACCTCGCTGAGGATCCCGGCCGAGCGCTCCTCCGCGTCGCGCTGGGCGCTCTGGATGGCGGCCAGGATCTCACCCGCCAGCAGTTCGCGCTTCATGCGCATGGCGCGCGGGTCGAGGGTGATCCGCTCGACCCGGCCCCGCCGGTCGGTGACCACCCGCGCGAGCCCTTCGGGCCCCTTCCCCTCGCCGGTGACCTCGGCCAGCCTCCCCTGGGCCACCCGGATGCTCCGCAACAGCCCGGAGCCCTGTTCCAGCAGGGCCTCCAGGTACTCGCGATCTTCCCGCGACGACGATGACCGCATGTCGTGCCTCCTCCCGTGTCAAGGCATTCTCGGCGCGGCGGCCCGCACGGGAGGGACACTTACTGATTTTTCAAAGAAAACGCCTGTTCACGCCGCCGTCGCCTCGATTACGCCACCGTCGCCTCGATGAGGTCGTCCACGACCGCGGCCAGATGGCCGGTCCGGTCGTGGGCCTGCCGCTGGCGCACCGCGCCGCTGCCGCGGGCCAGCAGCCGGTCCAGCCCCTCCTCAAGGAACGGCAGGTCACCGGCCTCGTCCGTCGCGGCCCGTACGTGCTCCAGCAGCCGCCCCGCCATCACCGGCGCCGGCACCAGCGTGCCCTCGCGCACGTCGAGACTGTCGCCGCGCAGCCCGTCGCGGGCGGCGCGCCAGTAGGCGGCCCGCACGACCTCCGACGGGACCGGCAGCCCGCGGTCGCCGCGCCGGACCGCCTCCAGCGCGGTCACCACCAGGCCGCGGATCAGCCCGATGATGGTGAGGCTGTCGTTGACGTCCAGCGGGACGTCGGCGACGCGCACCTCGACGGTCGGCAGCTTCGGCGACGGGCGGGCGTCCCAGAACACCGTCTTGGGGTCCATCAGCGCGCCCGACTCCGACAGCGCCCGCAGCGCCAGCTCGTAGTCGGCGAACGACGGGAAGTACGGCGGCGCGCCCGACACGGGCCAGCGGCCCCAGCTGATCACCCGCCACGACGCGTAGCCGGTGTCGCGGCCGACGAAGAACGGCGAGTTGGCGGCCAGCGCGATCAGCGTGGGCAGCCACGGGCGCAGGTGGTTGCCGACGTAGACGGCGTGCTCCTCGTCCGGGACGTCCACGTGGACGTGGAGGGCGCAGATGCTGATCTCGTCCTGGAGGGCCCGGTACAGGACCCGGCCCTGTTCGTAGCGGACGTCGTCGGTGAGGGGCGGCGGGACGATGTCGCCGAGCACGGGGATGCCGCTGGCGACCACGGCCAGCCCGCACTCGCGGGCGGCCCGCGCCACCTCCTTGCGCGCGGCCCGCAGCCGCGTGCCCAGCTCGCCCAGGTCAGGTGAGGGCGCGGTGCGTGCCTCCACCTGGAAACGGGTGATCTCGTGTACCACGTCCAGGACGTCGGTCGCGGCGGCCAACACCTCTGCCGCCCGGGGGACCACGTGGCGTGTCCAGGGATCGACGATGAGGTACTCCTCCTCGATCCCGATGAGAGGAGTCACGTGTCGTTTATGCCCGGTTAAGCGCTTACTGGAACGTCTGCTGCTTCAGGTCCGCCGGGCCGTACAGCGCGTACGGCCGCCCCTCGGCCAGGGCCCAGTAGCGGTCGCCGAACGACCAGTGCCACCACTCCGTCGGGTAGTTGACCAGCCCCACCGGCTCCAGCGCGTCGGCGAGGATCTTGCGGTGGGCGCGGGCGTCACCGGAGATGCCGGGCGCGTCGGTGTAGCAGGCGCCGGAGCTGTCCTCCGGGTTGTCGTTGACCTGGGTGCCCATGTCGTACTCGGCGCCGTCGGGCGAGCAGAGGGTCAGGTCGACGGCGGCGCCGGCGGTGTGGGGGGCGACGTCCACGGGCGACACGTACCGGCTGGCCGCGATATATGCCTCGTCGGGCGACATTTCGGGGTTGTCGGCCATGAGCTGGTCGCGGTACGCCGCGAAGATCCGCTCCTGCGTCGAGACGAGCCGGTACCCCTCCACCACCAGCAGGTGGAAACCTGGAGGAAGCCGCCGCTCGGCCCGCTCCAGCCGGGCCAGCAGCCCGGACCGCAGGTGCGCGTACGCGCCCGCCTCGTCGGCCATCCTGGTGTCCACGCGCAGGCGTCCGCGTACGTCCTCCAGGGCCTCACCGTTGTCGCGCACCGGGATCGCGGCCACGCGGGGATCAGAGATCAGCACGATGTCGCTCGTAGGCTGCCACATGGGCAGAAATTCTCACACAGTGTCGGAGAGAACCTGTTCACGGGCCTGCTCCAGGGCCGCCACCAGGGCGCCTCTGAGCACCGGGTTGCCCGCCACCTCGGTCGCGACGACCCGGGGCGGGGTCGGGCAGATGCGGGCGACGGCCTCCTCCACCTTGGCCGCCAGCCGGGAGCCGCCGGCCCTGCCGATGTCGCCGCTGAGCACGATCAGCCCGGGGTCGAGCACGACGGCCACGGCCGCCGCGCCCACCGCCAGCCGGTCGGCCACCGCGTCCAGGTAGCCGTCGCCGCCGTTGCGCACCTGGTCGGGGACGGTGCTGCCGAGCACGCCGTGCAGCTCGGCCAGGCCGCGCAGCGCGTCCTGGCCGACCAGCCGCTGGTAGGAGCCCGACTGCGGCTGCGACACGTCGGCGGGCAGCGGCTCGCCCGGCACCGGCAGCCAGCCGATCTCGCCCGCTCCCCCGGTGATGCCCCGGTGCAGCCGCCCGCCGAGCATGACGCCGAGCCCCTGGCCGACGCCCGCCCAGATCACCGCGAAGTCGTCGTAGCCGACGGCGGCCCCGTAACGGTGCTCGGCGAGCGCGACGAGGTTGACGTCGTTCTCGATGGTCACCGGGACGCCCAGCGTCCGCCGCAGGCTGGCCAGCACGCCGACGTGCCAGTCCGGCAGGTCGTACGAGAAGCGCACGTCGCCCGTCCCCGGGTCCACGACGCCGCGCGTGCCGATGACGAACGCCCGCAACTGCGCCTGGCTCACCCTCGCCGACTCGCACGCGCGCTGGACGGCGGCGTGCACGGCCTTGACCGGATCGCGGCCGTCGGAGGGGTTCACCGTGACCTCCACCACGATCCGGCCTGTGATGTCCGCCACACCGGCCCGCAGGCTGTCGGGCAGCACCTCCAGCCCGGCCACGTACGCGCTGGAGGGCACCACCCCGTACAGCGCCGCGTGCGGTCCCCTGCCGCCGGCCCGCTCGCCCTGGACCTGGACCAGCCCCCGCTCCTCCAGCCTGGCGAGGAGCTGACCGGCCGTGACCTTGGACAATCCGGTCCGCTCCCCGAGCTCGGCACGGGTCAGCGGCCCGTCCTCCAGGAGGAGTTCGAGCGCCGTGCGGTCGTTCAACCGGCGCAGCAACCGCGGGGTCCCGGGGCTGGGACTCATCAACGCACCCCTCTCGTCACGAATGGCTAACGGGCGTTTTTTTTAAGAAAGTTTCTTGTTAGTTTAGCAGCAGTCGTTCGACATTGACGATCAGCCAGGTGCGGACCGCAAGCGAGCACCCGGGAAGGGAGAACCCTGTGAGGATCGCGAAGATCACAGCCGCGTCGGTCACCACGGCCGCTCTGGCCCTCGGTGCGGCCGCGTGCGGTGGCGGCGGGACGCCCGCCGCCTCGCCGACGCAGGCCGGCTCGGCGCCCGCCTCGTCCGGCCCCGCCGGCGAGGGCAAGACGCTGACGTTCTGGCGTCTCGGCGACACCAACCCCGCCGCGCAGAAGTACACCGACGAACTGGTGGCCGCCTTCGAGCAGAAGACCGGCGCCAAGGTCACCGTCCAGTGGATCCCGTGGCCGCAGGTGAACGACAAGTTCACCGCCGCGGCGGCGGGCGGCACCGGCCCCGACGTCACCGAGATCGGCAACGACCAGGTGCCGCTGTGGCAGAGCCAGGAGGCCCTGGAGCCGGTCAGCGACATCGTGGCCAGCGGCGACCAGACGCAGATCCCGAAGAACCTCATGGGCCTGGAGACCATCGACGGCGAGACGTACGCCGTGCCGTGGGGCGGCGGCAGCCGCGCCGTGCTGTACCGGGCCGACTGGTTCAAGGAGCTGAAGATCGAGCCGCCGAAGACGTGGGACGACCTCGTCGCGGCGGCCAAGAAGATCCAGGAGAAGAAGGGCAAGGACGTCGACGGGTTCGCCTTCAACGGCGGCTCCGACGCCAACCACCTGCTCGGCGCGCTCGCCTGGACCGCCGGCGGCGACTACGCCGTCAAGGAGGGCGACAAGTGGGTCGGCAAACTGACCGACCCGACGTTCAAGGCGGGCTTCGCGCAGTACACCGGCCTGGTCACCGACGGCCTGTCCAGCAAGTCGCGGCTCACCCAGAACAGCACCGACATCCGCACCCGCTTCGCCAACAACAAGGTCGGCATGTACCTGACCGCCTCCTGGGACCTCGCGGGCATCGAGGAGGACAGCAAGGGCAAGCTCAAGGGCGACAAGCTGGCCTTCTTCCCGCTGCCCAGCAAGGACGGCGGCGAGGCGCAGTCCTTCCTCGGCGGCAACGACATCGCCGTGTGGGGCACCGCCAAGGAGAAGGACCTGGCCAAGGAGTTCGTGAAGTTGGCCTCGGGCAAGGAGTGGGGCGACAAGTACGCCAAGGACGGCGGCCTGCTGCCGGTCTACCCCGACTCCCTCGCCGCGCTGTCCAGCGACCCGGCCCAGGCCCCGTTCGCGGCGGCCTTCGCCAAGGCCAAGGCGTTCCCGGCCAGCCCGCACTGGACCGAGGCCAACGAGACCAAGGCGGTCCTGCAGAACGCGGCCCGCTCGGTCATCGAGGGCAAGTCGTCGGCCGACGACGCGCTGGCCAAGGCCAACACCGAGCTCGAAGAAATCCTCAACGCCTCCTAGCCCTATGACGAACACCTCGACGATCGCCCGGGGTGGAGGACGCTCCTCCACCCCACGGCGACCCAACTCCCACCGCCCCGCCAAGGCCAGCGGACTGCCCAACTGGTCGGTGCCGTACGTGCTGCTGATCCCCGGCCTGCTGGTGATTGCGGCGCTGCTGCTCTACCCGTTGATCCAGGTCGGGATCATCGCCTTCCAGAAGGTGGGCCTGGTCCAGATCAGCGGCAGGAAGCCGGCCACGTGGGTGGGCTGGGAGAACTTCACGAAAATCTTCGACAACGAGATCTTCTGGTCCGCGCTGCGCAACACGGTCGTCTTCGCCGTCCTCGCGGTGACGCTGACCCTGGTGGTCGGCACGGCGGTGGGCGTCCTGCTGAACAAGCTCGGCAAGAAGATGTCCACCCTCGTCGTGGTCGGCATCATGTTCGCCTGGGCCGTGCCGCCGGTGGCGCAGGGCATCATCTGGAAGTGGCTGTTCGACGCCGAGGCCGGCGTCATCAACTGGGCCCTGAACCTGCTGCCCGACTGGCTGTCCAACCTGCTCTTCGGCCGCGCCGACTGGACCGGCGAACCCTGGCTGAACGAGGCCTGGTCCATCTACATGGTGCTGATCATCTGCGTCGTGTGGGCGAGCTTCCCGTTCGTGGCCGTCTCGGTGCTGGCGGGGCTCAAGGGCGTGCCGGCCGAGCTGTACGAGGCGGCCAGGGTGGACGGCTCCGGGGCGTGGCGGACGTTCAGGCAGATCACGTTCCCGCTGCTCAAGCCGGTCTTCGCGGTGCTGACCGTACTGTCGATCATCTGGGACTTCAAGGTCTTCAGTCAGCTGTACGTGCTCATGGGCGGGCCTGCCGTGCGTGAGGCGTTCAACCTGTCGATCTACTCCTACGCCGAGGCGTTCCGGCCGCCGCCCAAGATGGGCTCGGGCGCGGCGATCGCGCTGGTGCTGACGGTGATCCTGCTCATCGTCACCGCCGTGTACGTCCGGCAGCTCGTCAAGCAGGAGGAGATGTGATGAGTCCTCTCGCGCGCAAGCGGCTGGGCAAGGTCGCGCTGAACACGACCGGGCTGCTGGTCTTCCTGTTCGCGATCTTCCCCGTGTACTGGATGGCCTCGACGGCGTTCAAGGCCAACGACCAGATCTTCACCACCGAGTTCATCCCGTTCCCGACGCACTTCACGTTCGAGCACCTGGACCGCGTGCTGAGCGAGGGCGTGGCCGGGCACTCGATCTGGCTCTACATGCGCAACAGCGCGATCGTGGCCCTGGGCACGGTGCTCATCGGGGCGGTCTTCTCGCTGCTGGCGGCCACCGCGGTGGCCCGCTTCCGGTTCAAGGGACGCAACTCGTTCCTGATCCTGCTGCTGATCGTGCAGATGATCCCGGCGGAGGCGCTGCTCATCCCGCTGTTCCTGAGCGTCAAGCGGCTCGGCCTGTACGACCAGTTGCTCGGCCTGATCGTCGTGAACGTGGGGCTGACGCTGCCGTTCGGCATCTGGATGCTGCGCACGTTCGTCGCCGCGGTGCCCAAGTCGCTGGAGGAGGCGGCCTGGATCGACGGCGCGGGACGGTTCACGACCTTCTGGAAGGTGCTCTTCCCCCTGGTCGCGCCCGGTCTGGTGGCCACCAGCATCTTCTCGTTCATCACCGCGTGGAACGAGCTGATCTTCGCGCTGGTGCTGATGAGCGACTCGTCCGGCTACACGATGCCCGTCGCCCTGCAGTACTTCTTCGGGCAGAAGGGCACCGACTGGGGCGCCATCATGGCCAGCTCCACGATGATGACCATCCCGGTCGTCGTCTTCTTCCTGCTGGTGCAGCGCCGCATGGTCTCCGGCCTGGTGGCCGGGGCCGTCAAGGGCTGAGCACCGCTTCCGTCGTACGGCCCGCGTCAGCGTGCCCATCTTTCCTGTGATGAGGAGCCATGAGTCAGAGTGATCGGGGGCTGCGCCGCCTGGCGGCCGGCACGCTGCTCGTCGCCTTCCAGGGCACGACGGCACCTTCGTGGGTGCTGCGCGAGCTGGAGAACGGCCTGGGGGGCGTCACCCTTTTCGGCTTCAACGTGGCCGATCCGGACCAGTTGCGGTCGCTGACGGCGTCGCTGCGGAGCGCCGGTGAGCCCGTCATCTCGCTGGACGAGGAGGGTGGCGACGTCACCCGGCTGAACTACCACGTCGGCAGCCCGTACCCGGGGAACGCGGCGCTGGGCGCGGTGGACGACACCGAGCTGACGCACCGGGTCTACCGGGCGATCGGCTCCGAGCTGGCCGCCTGCGGCGTCAACCTGGACATGGCGCCCGACGCCGACGTCAACAGCGAGGCCGACAACCCGGTGATCGGCACCCGGTCGTTCGGCGACGACCCCGCGCTGGTGGCCAGGCACACCGTGGCCGCCGTCCAGGGCCTCCAGTCGGTGAACGTCGCCGCCTGCGTCAAGCACTTCCCCGGCCACGGCGCCACCCGGGTCGACTCGCACGTGGCCGTGCCCGTCGTGGACGTCACGCCCGACGTGCTGCGCTCGCGTGAGCTGGCCCCGTTCCGGGCGGCGATCGAGGCGGGGACGAAGTCCATCATGACGGCGCACGTCGCGGTGCCCTCGCTGACCGGCCACACCCCGGCGACGCTGTCGGCGGCCGCGATGACCGAGCTGCTCAGGGGCGAGCTCGGCTACGACGGCGCGGTCGTCACCGACGCCCTCGACATGCACGCGATCACCAAGAGCGTCGGCCTCGGCGGCGGCGCCGTGCTGTCGCTGGCGGCCGGGTCGGACCTGCTGTGCCTGGGCCCGCTGCCCACCTACGACGACGTGTGTCACATCATGGACCAGATCGTGCTGGCCGTGCGGGACGGGCGGCTGCCCCTGGCCCGGCTGGAGGAGGCGGCCAGCCGGCTGGCGGCGCTGCGCTCCTGGCTCGGCTCGCCCGGCTCGCCCGCCGACGAGCACAACGTGGTCGGCCTGCACGCCGCCAGGCGCGCCGTGCGGCTCACCGGGGCCACCGAGCCGCTGGTCGAGCCACTGGTGATCGAGGTGGACACGCCGCCGACGATCGCCGTCGGCGACGTCCCCTGGGGCGTCGGCCCGTGGCTGCCGGAGGCCGAGATCATCCGGGTCAAGCCCGCCGACGCGGACGTGGCGCTGCTGCTGGCCAAGGCGCGGGAGCGGTCGCTGGTGGTGGTGATCAAGGACGCGCACCGGTACGAGGCCAGCAGGGAGCTGGTCTCGGCCCTCGTGGCGGCCCGCCCCGACGCGACCGTGATCGAGATGGGGCTGCCGGTGTGGCGGCCGGACAGCGCCGCCTACATCGCCACGTACGGGGCGGCCCGGGCCAACGCCCAGGCGGCGGTGGAACTGCTCACGGCCTGAGAGCTGCTCACGGCCTGAGCGCCCTCACGTCTTCAGCAGTGCTTCCCTGGCTTGGTCCAGGGCGGCGATGACGGCGCCGCGCAGCACCGGGTTCCTGTGCGTGACCGCGGTGGTGACGACCTGCGGCCGGACCGGGCAGATGCGGGCCACGGCCTCCTCCACGCGGGTGGTCAGCGCGGCCCCGCCCGCGTGCCCGACCTCGCCCGCCAGCACCACCAGGCCGGGGTCGAGGATCACGCAGACCGCGGCGACGCCGAGCGCGAGCCGGTGGGCGATCTCGTCCAGCAGCGGCTCGCCCTCGGCCCCGGCCGCCACGGCGACCTTGACGCACTGGCCGGCGCTCTCGGCGGCGAAGCCGTACCCTC
>NZ_JAHKRL010000361.1 GCF_019396405.1 Nonomuraea rhizosphaerae
CTGGCTTCTGCGTGCTGGGGCTGAGGTCCCGCCTGATCAAGCAGTTGTCCCGACCGGGTTCGCCGGAGCCTGGCGGGCCAGGCCCCGGTTCATCGGGACAACTGCGGGATCACACGGTGATCGCGGACGACGCTGCCGGGTGGGGTCAGGCGGCGGAGATGCCGGCGCTGGCGGCGCGACGCATGCGACGGCGACGCTCGGAGGCGCGCTCGTCCTCGTTCAGGCCACCCCACGTGCCGTACTTCTCCGGACGGGACAGCGCGTAGTCAAGGCACTCGTTGCGGACAGGGCACTGGCCACAGATGGCCTTCGCCTTCCGCTCGCGCACGTCACGCTCGGGCTGCCGCTCCCCGTCGGGGCCGAAGAAGAGCACGAGGTCCTCACCCCGGCACGCGGCATCATCCTGCCAACCCCAGCTGGGGCGCGGGCGGGCGAGCTGCCGACGTACCTGAGACATGAGAAAACCACCTTCGTGAGAGGTATTTCGGTAATTGAGCCGCATTGGACGCTTTTGGCGTCACTGTTCCAACGCAACGTTGGGCCGTGATGTTCCCCGCTCAGGTAAGAGCCGGCGTGGCGTACCGCACAGGCGTGAGCCTGTCCAGCGAAACCAGCCGGAAGGTGGTGATCGTCTCGGCGCAAGCCGTACCACACGGCGCTTGGAGCGCCGATGGCTCAACCACAACCTGGAGCCGGACGTCGCCGCAGCGCACGATGGCTTCGGTGACGTCACCGTCCGACCTGGAGGATTCCACGGCCACTGCGCCGACGGAGCACTCTCCCGTATGGGCTCGGGCGAAGTGCTCGACAGCCTGCAATGGCTCAGGGATGCCTGCGCGCCCCCGGAAACGGTCGAGAATGATCTCGCCCGACCGGTACGCGTTAGCCGCTGCGACCGCAGCAGCCTGAGACATGCTGCCGTAGAAAATTCCGTGTGGCAAGCACACAAGGTTGGCGGCGTATCGATCGCCGCCAACGTGTGACGTTTCCCACACTCTGTCCGGCCAGTTTTCGGCCAGGCTCCGAGCGAGAGGTAGTCCAATGCGGGCGCAGCACACATTGCGCTTGGCGTGCGTGCAGACCAGAAATACCGGCTCGTGTTCAAGTATGCAGGACTCGGGGACCACTCCTGCCACCAGCGCGTCCAGGTCAAGATCGTCGGGACCTGCGATGACTCCGCTGGCCAGCCAAGGGTTCGGGCCCGTGGCGTAGCCGACTAGCACACGCAGGTCCTGGTCCTGCGGGCGGGTGCGCCTGCCCGGGCGGCGGATGAGCTGGGGCCTGATGCCATGTTCGGTGGCCCGGCGTACGAGTTTCGCGATTTTTTCAGGAAGCTCGAAGGTTTCCAGATGCGAGGGCCACGGCCCGTCGTACTCGATCAGCAACCACAGCCGGGCTCCCACGGTGGCGCTGGCCAGTGTCGGCACGGCACCGGTGTGGCAGCCGTCCGGATGCTCGCAGCCCCTGGCCAACGCCCCTCCCCGAAAGTGCGAATTAGGTCAGCCTAACCTAACGCTGGGGAGAGTGTGGGTCTTATCCGGCGAACACCGCCCGCGCGGCGGGGAGCGCGGCCGCCCTGTCCTGCGGGACGAGGCCGATCCTGGTCCTGCGATCGAGCAGATCGTCGGCGTCGAGCGCGCCCTCGTGGCGCGCGGCCCAGACGAGCTCGCCCATGGTCACGCCGAGGGCCACCTCCTCGGGGTGCGCCCGGACCAGCTCGTGCACGGCGGCCGCCTCTGAGCCGTAGCGGGCGACGAGGTGCGCGGGGGCCGGCCCGGGCGTGTCGCCCGCGCCCGGCATCCCGCCCACGCCCGGCGGCCCGCCCGGTGTCCCGTCCGCGGACGCGGCGGACCGGCCGGCAGC
>NZ_JAHKRL010000362.1 GCF_019396405.1 Nonomuraea rhizosphaerae
GGCCTCCGGAGCCGGGTGCGTAGGTTCGAATCCTACAGGGGGCACTCGATCTTGATCAGCGGTTCCGGCCGCTGACCAGGGCAAACATCGTAAGTACGGGCGGGCCTCCAGTCTCACGGAGTCCCGCCCGTTCTCGTTGTAGCTCGCTGACTGTGGACCAACCGTGGACCATGATCGATCTTCTGCCTGAGCCTCGAACGGCGAGGCGGCTCCATGTCACAGATGCTTCCTCAGCTGCAGTTGGATCGACGCCGGGCCAGCAGGTCCTCATCCCGGCCTGGGCGCTGCTCACTCGCCAGTCACGTGATCGGCTTGAGATCGCCTGTGGTGCGCTAGATGGTTAGAACTGCGGTGCCCTGGCACGGACCTGAGCTCGTCCTTGAAAGCTGCTCGACCGAGATCCTTAAGCGCAAGGACCAGTCGTCTGGAGGGCGCGGAGGTCGGCAAAGTACAGCGTGGCGAAACGGTCTCAATCAGCCGAGCAGGGTGGTTGCTCCACCTGAGAGCAGAAGGTCAACAGTCCGGCCCTGCCCCTGGCCATAAGACTTCACCAGCAAGAACGCCCCGAACGAATCACCGTTCGGGGCTTGATGTCCGGTGACAGCAACGTCACCAGTCGTAGCGAAACTCCTCCACGAGCTCCTGGCGGTACCTGAAGTGTTCTGTGAGTCCCACGTCCGTCCCGGTCAGGTACTTGGCTACGCCTTCCATCGCTTCATGGATTGCGCGCATATCTAGCCTGTCTACCTTGTCGAACGTGGGCCGGCCCTTGGTGGTGATCGGGTACCGAGCCTCTTGGGCTGTGGGGTCGAGCGCGTGGAGCTGAAGTATCAACCGTCTGACGTGCCGGGTCGACTCGTCATCGTCGAAGGCCTCAGTGGCAGCGATCAGGCTCTCCGTCTTCTCCCACAGTTTGGCCAGATTGTGGGTACCGGGAACATCGATCTCGTTGCCAAGCCCTTGCTGCACCAGGTTGATCAAGGACTTGAGACGAATCTCAACGTAGTGTCGCCAGCACATGAGGAAGGGAAAGATGAGGGAGTGCCCTTCCCCTCGTAGCGTGGAGACCGAACCGGGAGAGGTTTGGTCGTGGCAGCAGTCACGCGGCGGCGCTTTGATCCGGAGTTCCGGGCGGGCGCGGTGCGTATCGTGAAGGAGACCGGCAAGC